>NZ_CAJCKS010000297.1:0-3148 GCF_903970985.1 Pantoea sp. ME81
TGTCTATTTCGACGTCGATGAAGCCACCTATCTGCAGTATCAGGCGATGGCACGTCAGGGACAAAATCGCGGTTCGCTGCCGGTGGAAATCGCGCTGACCGGCGAGCAAGGTTATCCGCATCGTGGCACCGTTGACTTCCTCGACAACCAACTCACCGCCAGCACTGGCACCATTCGCATGCGTGCCACGCTGGATAATCATGAACGTCAGTTCACCCCTGGTCTGTTTGCCCGCGTGCGTTTACCCGGCAGCGCCGCGTTTAACGCGCTGTTGATCGACGATAAAGCGGTGCTGACCGATCAAGATCGTAAATACGTGTATGTGGTCGATGCGCAGGGTAAAGCCGAGCGTCGCGATATTCAGGCTGGCGAGCTGGCTGATGGCCTGCGCATTGTGCAATCCGGTTTGAAGCCGGGTGACAAAGTGATCGTCAATGGCCTGCAGAAAGTCTTCATGCCTGGCATGCCGGTGAAAGCTCAGCCGGTGGCAATGCGCTCCGCTCAATAATAATCGAGACTGCCTGTTATGGATTTCTCCCGCTTTTTTATCGACCGACCGATCTTTGCGGCGGTACTGTCGATTTTGATATTTACCACCGGACTGATCGCCATACCACTGCTGCCGATCAGTGAATACCCCAACGTGGTGCCACCCAGTGTGCAGGTGCGCGCAGAATATCCTGGCGCCAACCCCAAAGTGATTGCTGATTCGGTGGCGACACCGCTGGAAGAGGCGATCAACGGGGTCGAAAACATGATGTACATGAAGTCAGTGGCCGGTTCGGATGGCGTGCTGGTCACCACCGTGACCTTCCGTCCAGGTACCGATCCAGACCAGGCACAGGTTCAGGTGCAAAACCGTGTGGCGCAGGCAGAAGCCCGCCTGCCGGAAGAGGTGCGTCAACTCGGTTTGACCACGCAGAAGATGTCACCGACGCTAACGCTGGTGGTGCACATGTTCTCGCCGAAGGGCAAGTATGACTCACTCTATCTGCGTAACTACGCCACCCTGAAGGTGAAAGATGAGCTGGCACGCCTGCCGGGTGTCGGCCAAATTCAGATCTTCGGGGCGGGCGAGTATGCGATGCGCGTCTGGCTCGATCCGAATAAGGTGGCCGCACGTGGCATGACCGCTTCTGATGTGGTCAGCGCCATGCAGGAGCAGAACGTGCAGGTGTCTGCCGGTCAGTTGGGCGCAGAGCCGACCAAAAAGGCCAGTGACTTCCTGCTGTCGATCAACACCCAGGGGCGTCTGGAGAGCGAAGAACAGTTCGGCAACATCATTCTGAAAACCGCCGATGACGGCTCGCTGGTGCGCCTGCGTGACGTGGCGCGCATTGAGATGGGTTCCGGTAGCTACGCCCTGCGCTCTCAGCTGAACAACAAGGACGCGGTCGGCATCGGTATCTTCCAGGCACCGGGCGCCAACGCCATCGACTTGTCGAATGCTGTGCGTGACAAGATGGCCGAACTGGCCACCCGCTTCCCGGACGATGTGCAGTGGGCGGCACCGTACGATCCAACCGTGTTCGTGCGTGATTCGATCCGTGCCGTGGTGCAAACGCTGTTTGAAGCGATTGTGCTGGTGGTACTGGTGGTGATCCTGTTCCTGCAAACCTGGCGTGCATCGATCATTCCGTTGCTGGCCGTGCCGGTTTCGGTGGTGGGAACGTTCAGCGTGCTTTACCTGCTGGGCTTCTCGCTCAACACCCTCAGTTTGTTCGGGCTGGTGTTGGCGATAGGTATCGTGGTGGATGACGCCATTGTGGTGGTAGAGAACGTCGAACGTAATATCGCGATGGGACTCTCACCGACGGCGGCTGCGCATCAGGCGATGCGCGAAGTGTCGGGACCCATTATCGCGATTGCGTTAGTGCTGTGTGCGGTATTCGTGCCGATGGCGTTCCTGTCCGGTGTGACCGGTCAGTTCTACAAGCAGTTTGCGGTGACGATTGCCATCTCCACGGTGATCTCCGCCATTAACTCATTGACGCTCTCTCCGGCGCTGGCGGCCAAGCTACTGAAGTCGCATGATGCACCGAAAGATATGCCGACGCGTCTGATTGATCGCTTACTCGGCTGGATTTTCCGTCCGTTTAACCGCTTCTTCCAGCGCAGTTCCGATGGCTACGAGTCGATGGTCGGCAAAACCCTGCGTCGTCGCGGTGCGGTATTTGGCGTTTACGTCATACTGCTGGCGGGCGCGGGCTTTATGTTCCACACCGTGCCGGGCGGCTTTATTCCGACGCAGGATAAGCTGTATCTGATTGGCGGCGTGAAAATGCCAGAAGGTTCGTCACTGGCGCGTACCGATGAAGTGATTCGCAAGATGAGCGAAATCGGCATGAACACCGAAGGCGTGGCCTATTCGGTCGCCTTCCCTGGCCTGAATGCCTTGCAGTTCACCAATACACCGAATACCGGCACCGTATTCTTCGGCCTGAAGCCGTTTAATGAACGTACCCGTTCGGCTGCGGAAATTAACGCTGAAATCAACGCGAAAATCTCCAAAATCCAGCAAGGCTTTGGTTTCTCGATTATGCCACCGCCGATTCTGGGGCTGGGTCAGGGTTCGGGTTACTCGCTGTATGTGCAGGATCGTGCGGGCTTAGGTTACGGTGCGTTGCAAACCGCCATTAATACCCTTTCCGGTGCGGTGATGCAGACGCCGGGCATGATGTTCCCGATCTCCTCGTATCAGGCCAACGTACCGCAGCTGGATGTGCAGGTGGACCGTGACAAGGCCAAAGCGCAAGGCGTGTCATTGACTGACCTGTTCAGTACCTTACAGGTGTATCTCGGCTCCTCTTACGTCAACGACTTCAATAAGTTTGGTCGTACCTGGCGTGTGATGGCGCAGGCGGACGGGGATTTCCGTAACAGCGTGCAGGATATTGCCAATCTGCGTACCCGTAACAATCAGGGCGAGATGGTGCCAATCGGCAGTATGGTCAACATCACCACCACCTATGGCCCCGATCCGGTGATTCGTTATAACGGCTATCCGGCGGCGGACTTGATAGGTGATGCCGATCCACGCGTACTCTCTTCAGCGCAGGCAATGGAGAAGCTGGAAGCGATGTCGGGCCAGGTGCTGCCGAATGGCATGAACATCGAATGGACCGACCTGAGCTATCAGCAAGCCACT
>NZ_CAJCKS010000298.1:0-3115 GCF_903970985.1 Pantoea sp. ME81
TGCCCTACACGGCCCTCTTCCCATCTCTTTTCGCCGCCGTGTAAGGTAACGTCACTTTTTTTATCCGGAACTTAGACTGATGCGTGAACAAGCCATTTTTGCCGGCGGCTGCTTTTGGTGTACTGAAGCGATTTTCCAATCCATCCATGGTGTATTGAGCGTGGAAAGTGGTTATATCGGCGGCCATGTCTCGTCACCCACTTACGATCAAGTATACAGCGACACCACCGGTCACGCCGAAGCGGTGAAAATCGAGTTCGATCCCGATCTCGTCAGTTACGACGATTTGCTCGACATCCACTTCGCGACACATGATGCCACGCAGGAAAACATCAAAGACGGCGTGGTGCGTTCACGTTATCGCTCCGCACTGTTTCCGACCAGCGATGCACAACGCATTGCCGCTGAACAAGGGATAGCGCGCGCCGCTGCCGAACTCAGCAAGCCGCTGGTGACAAAGCTGGAACCGTTAGCCGAGTGGTACGCAGCCGAAGACTATCACCAAAACTTCTGGGAGAAAGAAGGACAGGAAAACGCCTTCTGTATGATGAATATCCCGGCAAAACTGCAGAAACTGCGCAATAAATTTCCGAAACAGGCATCAGACGCTTAACGCGCCATCTCATCAATAACCTGTGTGATGCGCTGAATCACCCTCTGCGCCGCCCGCGATAACTGTCGGGATGGCGCAGTACAAAGGGCCAACGTCAGCGGACGCATCACGCTGTTTTTCAGCGGCACAAAGCACAGTTGCTGCTCCTGCACTTCAGTCATCACATCCAACAAACTCAGCACGCATACGCCAGTGCCCTGAGCAACCAAACTGCGTATCAGGCGAATATCGTTGCAGGCAATAATGTTATCCGGCGCCATGCCCTGCTTGCGGTATAGCGCATCGACCCGTTCATGGACCACCAGCGAATCACCAGGAATGATATGCCGTTCCTGGCTCAATTGACTGAGCGATAGCGCATCGCACTGGCTCAATGGATGATCGGGCGCCATGACTATACCCATATCCAGTTCCGCAAACGCCAACACATCCAGTCCACTCTGTCCCGCCGGATCCAGGATCAAGCCAAAATCAATCGCAGACTGTCGAATCAATTGGCTGATGGCGTGGCTGTTGTCGACGGTAAGTTCCAGCCGCAGCCACTGATGTTCACGTGCAATATCCGCAATCGCATCAGCCACCGGTCCCTTAGTCAGTGATTGCACCAGACCCGCGCTGACGTTACCGCGCTTCAAACCCTGTATATCGTCGAAACGCTGGCACGTAACGCGAAACTCGCGCTGCCAGCGCATCACATCGTCGTACAACAACTCACCGGCGGTGGTCATCCGCAGCCCATCCGGCAAACGCTCAAACAGCGGCGTACCAAAGCTCTCTTCCGCCTGCAGGATCTGCCGGTTAATGGCGGACGCGGAGACGTGCAGTTTCTCGGCGGCTTTACGTAAGCTGCCGCTGCGAGCCACTTCTGCAAAGTAAACGGAAAAGCGGGAAAACGGACTCATGCATCACCTGTACTGTTTTTTGCAACACTTGATTGAATTATGTCGGATGGATTTGTACAGAGCTAATTATTCACAATGTCCTGTTAAAAATGAAGTCTTTCAGTCGCCCTTGTGTGCCAATGGCAGGAACATCACCATGAATACCCGCAACGTCGAGCTGCGGGTCCAGTTAGAAGATGTGCACGCTTTCAATATGCGGGTATTTGAAGAGGATTGCCTGAGGGGGGAAACAAAAAAACCCAGCGCCAGCCGCTGAACAGTTTATCGCGCTGTGCTGCTCACGCATTTAATCACGCAATCGGGTGATCGACCTGTAACTTATTTAGTGCGCCACATGCGGTACTGCCCCCAGAAGCCTACTTCTGTGGCGTACTCCTGTGGCGTGCCGTCAGCCACAATATCCAGCGACTTGCGCATCCCCAGACTCATCACTGAACAGTCATTACTGACGCGCAACTTGTGCAGACCATTTTCCAGATAAGCAGTGACAAACTGGTTTTGACGCAACATCGCGACATCCTGACCATCCACGTTCACCACGAATTTGCAGGTTCCACCGCTGGCACTACCAATAAACTGCTTGAGGCGCGTAACAGTCACCGATGTCTGCTTCTTGCTGGCATCCGGTGTCACCATTTGCTGATTGATGATGGTATCGGCTGATCCATAAGGTCTGGCGCACCCTGCCAGGGTTAAAACCGCTAACGCTATCAATGCTTTTTTCATTACTTTCCCTTTAGTCTGCTGCTCCATGCAGCCATTCGCTATGCGTTATCGGCGCTACGGGTGAAATCTTCAATACCACGCTATAACAACAATTGCCTCAGGTTGTAGAACGCTCCCGCCAGCGCGATCAGCAACAACATCAGCATTGATATCCGCTCCAGGCGCTGCTGATGTGCTCCCGGCAGCCAGCGCTTTACGGTGATGATATAAAACGCCAGCACCGCAAAATCGAAGGCCATCCACACCAGCGCCAGGGTAATCAGGCTGCTGCTCAGATCAGGCGTGATGGCGATAAACTGTGGAAACAGCGCGGCAAAAAACAGAATATCTTTTGGATTAGAGATGCCCACCACAAAGCCTTTCAGCAATCCACCCTGTGCTGCAGGCCGGTGGGCGGTTGCACTTGTCGCAGCACGCAACCCTCGCCAGGCAATCACGCCAATAAACAGGGAACCCAGCAACCCGGCGACTTGCAAACTCAAGGGATTGAGAGAGACCAATCCCGTCAACATCAGTGCAGCCAGCGCAATCAACACCAGTGATGCCGCGTTAGTGCCCACCACTGTGGCAAAAGCGCGGCGATAACCGTGACGCGCGGCCGTGCCCGTGATCAGCGCCACCACCGGGCCTGGCGTTATTAACAGCAATAAAATCGCCAGCATATACGCCAGCAGCAGTGAGAAGTTCATGGCAACGACCTGAAACGTATCAGAAGGTCGCCAGTATGGCTTTTCGTTTCCACATTGAAAAACGCTTTAAAATGCCGTTGAATGTGAGTTTTACTCAATATTGAGTTTGCCTTATGACGCTTCCTCCACTTTACGCGTTGCGCGCCTTTGCCAGTGCGTCGCAATTGGGGTCTTTTAGCCAGGCC
>NZ_CAJCKS010000299.1:0-3106 GCF_903970985.1 Pantoea sp. ME81
CTTTGAAGAAATTATGTTGATCGGCCACCACAACCGGTGCCAGGCAAATAGCGTTGAGATTTACCGCGAGGCGAATGTGCGTGGGTTTCGCCAGTGCCCACTTACCCGCACCACCCGGCAACAGGTCGCCGGACATCGGCATATTGTGCATCTGATCTTCGGCGAAACTGCGCCCTGGTAAAGTAGACGCCATCATTGCTGCGGCGGAATACCCAAGAAAGCGACGACGCGAAAGTAAATAATTTGCTGGCATGATTTTACTCCCAAAAATATATACAGGTGAAAGAGCGAGCGTTGTAATAATTCATTTCAGGAGCAGGCAGATTAATCGTTAATTAACAGCGCAACCAGCCGTGTAATTATGCCGATTACGCATGTGTTAAGTGGTTTTATTGCTTTTACAGCCTAGCCATATCAGGAAACAATCGACCTTATGTTATTCAGAGATAAATAAGGTTTTCTCAATGGTAAATAACACACCTTTTCTCGCTGAAATATTGCCAGCCCTCACCAAACGATTGGCTGAACATGCTGAAGAAGTTGATCGCAGCGGTGAATTTCCGCGCGCGGCTTTTGCTCATCTGCAACAACTGGGATTGTTGCATTTCGCTTTGCCCGTCTCCGCAGGCGGCGGTGGTGGCGATTTACGCGATTGTCAGGCGATCATTCAGGCAGTAGCGCGCGGCGAACCCTCCGCAGCACTGATTCTGATCATGCAGTATCTCAACACGCGGCGGCTGAGTGAGGAATCTAATTGGCCTGTTGATGTACGCGCTACAGTGGCGAGCAGCGTGGTAACCGAGGGCGCGTTAATCAATGCGCTGCGCGTCGAGCCTGAACTGGGTACGCCAGCGCGTGGCGGTTTGCCCGCAACCCGAGCGCGACGAACCGCCGAGGGCTGGCGCATCAGTGGCGAGAAGATTTACTCCACCGGCAGCTATGGGCTGAGCTGGTTTCTCGTTTGGGCCAGCAGTGATGATGTGGATCCGCTGGTCGGCGGTTATCTGGTGCCCGCCAATACGCCAGGCATCCAAATCGTCGATGAATGGGATCATCTGGGAATGCGCGGCACCTGTAGCCATCGCGTGGTGTTAAATGAAGTGTTGATTCCGCTCAATCACGCAGTCAGCGTTGCGCCCTGGAGCACGCCGAAAGCCGGGCTAAATGAAGAAGAGACTGTGTGGTTAGCCGTCCTACTCGGCTCGCTTTATGACGCCATTGCCCAAAGCGCACGCGACTGGTTTATCGGCTTTTTACAACAGCGCGCTCCTGCCAACCTCGGTGCACCGCTGGCATCCTTGCCACGTTTTCAGGAGCTAATCGGACGTATTGATACGCTGCTGCTCACCAATCACATGCTGCTTAACAGTGCCGCACGCGGTCAGGTTGCCAGCAGCCATACGGCTCAGATCAAACAAGTGGTGACAGAAAATGCCATCCGTGCCGTTGAACTGATGGTGGAAAGCATTGGTAATCATGCGTTAACGCGTCACCATCCGTTACAACGTCACTATCGTAATGTGCTTTGCGGTCGCATTCACACTCCGCAGAGTGACGCCATTTTCACTTCCGTGGGCAAAACCGCCCTGGCTGCTGCGAGGAATACTTCATAACGTTACGTTTGCGGAGGTGACATGGGCACTGATGCTTTTGAGCCAGGTTGCAGCTTCCAGCATCGCCAACCTGTGTTTTCACGTTTAATGGCTATTGGCAGCGCTCAGATTGCTTCCGCCTTACACCCTATAAAATCGCACTAAAATCCTGCATGCTGTCGGTTTTCAGGGCCGCGATATCTGATAGCTATGACTGCCACTAAAACCGGATTTACCCTTGCAGCGCTGGCAATTTTTGCCGCGCTCACCGTGCTGTTTTCCCACTGGACGGCTTTTCTCGCCTGGTCACTGCAAACGCAGATCCAACTCCATCGCCTGCTAGTGACGCATCTGCTGCAAATTAACAGTGGGCAATACAGCGCAGGGTTGTGGTTGATCGGCGTGACCTTTATTTATGGCATTTTGCACGCGGTTGGCCCCGGCCATGGCAAATTTATCGTCACCACCTGGCTCACCACTCATCAACCGCCGCGTGGTGTGGCGCTCAGCGTGCCGTTTCTTGGCAGCCTGGTGCAGGGTCTCAGCGCCATCGCCTTTGTGTTTATCCTGGCTGTTGGCTTTAACCTGACGACCGGCGATCTCAGCACCAGTCGCTGGTATCTGGAAAAAGCCAGTTCAGTGTTTATTGCCGCTCTGGGCGTGATGATGATGGTGCAAGCCTGGCGAGGCCGCAATCAGCATTTGCACCAGCACCAACATGAGCATGAGCATGAGCATGAGCATGAGCAGCATCATAACGGCTGCGGCCACCATCACGGCATAACTGTAGAATCCGTGGATAACTGGAAAGCGTGGATCGGCATTATTATTGCCACCGGCGTACGCCCTTGCAGCGGCGCACTTACAGTGCTGCTGTTTGCCAGCGTGATTGGTATTACCCGTTGGGGCATGTTTGCGGTGATGACCATGGCACTCGGCACCGGTATGGCACTGGTCGCGCTGGCCCTGTTTGTACGCCATTTTCGCCATCGCGCGGGGGAGTTATGGTTGGCTGAGTCATCGCCACGTACGCAGCAAATACTGGGAATGGTACGTATTGCCGGAGGCGCTTTGCTGATCTTATTTGCGCTGGTGCTGTTTTTAACCGTGGTGCCGATCAGTGCGAACGGGGATTATATTGCGGCGGGATGCTGATAATTTATCAATCCTGATGTGAACAACGCCGGGCCGGCATCCTTGCCGCCCCTGCCATTCACTCACGAACGCCCGAGTGAATCCTGGCAGATCACGCATTGCTGCGCGCCCGGTTGGTTGAAATCAGAAACGATAAGACGCAGTGACCGAGAAGTTACGCGGCGTACCATAAACGATCCCGCCGTTACCGACGTTTTTGTCATACTCTTTGTCGAACAGGTTGTTCAGGTTGGCCTGCAGGGTGACGTTTTTGGTCACATCGTAGCGCGCGAACAGATCCACCAGCGCATAGCTGCCCTGACGTGCACGCCATGTGCCCACACCTTCCGGTCCGGTAATATCTTTGTAGGTCTTCGACT
>NZ_CAJCKS010000300.1:0-3057 GCF_903970985.1 Pantoea sp. ME81
CGTACAACGTCAGATCGGGCAACCAGGACAGAGCTGGGGTTCCATGCTGGCACTCGATCGTGCCGGTGTCGATCGCATGGGCAGCTGGTTGCAGGACGAAATGCAGCCAGAAGCACGTCGTGATCGTCTGGCCCAGCAATTAAGCACCTTGCAGCAGAAGCTGGTAGAGCGTTTGCAACCGTGGACCGAATCCACTGCCACGCCAGAACAGGCGGCACGCAAGCAGGCGATTTCCGATACCTTGCTGAAATGCTTGCAACATCGCACTGGCCTGCACGGCGAACTGCTGGAGCGCTTGCAGCCTTCGCGCGAAGCGGTGCGTCAGCTGTGGCTGAGCCAGAGCAGCGGCACTGTCGTGCAGCACAGCGCGAAAACCGCTGCGGCTGAGCAGAGCTATTTTGGTATTGGCTTTGAGTTTGACCTGTTTAAAGATGAACCGGTGGCCCCTGCGGAACCGCGTAACAGCAGCGGCCAGCGCGATCAGCAATTCCCGCAGCAGGTGTTTGCGCTGTGGCTTGAACATCTGCGACAGTTGCCGGAAAGCCGGAGTTTGCTGACGCTGCTGAACGTGGATAAGCCGACCATGGAATTGCTGGTAGAAGAGCTGATTACCGCCAGCTTCCGCCTGAAGGTATTAAGTAAGCTGCAAAGCGCGCTTAACGAACCGGATGCGCAGGCCAGCGCGCATGAAGCACGTACCGATCGTCAGGTCTCGCGCGCGATGACGGTGTTGGGTGATTTTGTCGCCTGGCTCGGCTTCCTGCAGCGTCCGGAGAGCGAGCGGCCTGAGAGTCGTGTTAATCGCGGACAAACCATCTTCGCCCGACCACCTGCGCCGAGCGTGAGCTTCTCGCCAGGTCAACGTTTAACACGTTTGTCAGCCGCACCCGCCAATCATACCGCCTATTATATCTATGACTGGCTGGTGGGATTAAATTCGGTCATCGTGGAAAACAACGGCTATACCGGCGGCAGCGATCTGCCCGCCAATGCCCGTCAGATGCTGGCGATACTACTGTTGCCGCTGCACGCGTAATCAGTCATGAATCAGGCGCAGCTCGCCTCGCAGCTGCTGCGCCGCCTCTTCCATCAGCGCCAACACCGGTGCAAACTCCGCCTCGCTCGCCTGTGCAATATGATGTAAATGCAGTTCAGCCGGCAGCGCAATCCCGCCCGTCAGCCAATCCCACAGTGCGTCCAGATTACAGCCAAACTCTCCGCTGCAGCCGCTTTGAGCCACAAACTCACGGTAAAACGCCTGCCGGCTGGCCAATTGCTGGAAATCAAAAGAGAGGGTCAACATGGTTAGTTCACCTGTTTGAAGCTGCGATAGTGATCGGTGGTCAGAAAGATCAGTCCATCTGAAGAGTAAAGCAGACGATCGGCGTCGCGGTGACCGCAATCGTAATTCACATCGGCCTCATACCATTGCCGCCCCGCTTGCATTGGCAGGCGCTGTTCACGATTGCTAAAACGATCGCCACCAATGGCGCGGCCCGGCAACACCGTGCACAAGTCGCCTTTGCTGGGGTTCCAGCCCTGACGGCGTGCTTCATTTTTGGTGAGATAAAGATCCGGCAACTGATGATTTTGCTGTAACCACTGCGCCACCGTGTGGGCATCGGTGAGTTTGGCAATATCTGTGCCCTGTGCGGCGGTTTTACCGGTGAAATGCGGCTTAAGCCCGGCCCAGGTGGCGGCCAGCGCGAGAATGAGTCCAATCCAGAGTTTCTTTGACATAGTGACATCCCGAAGTGCAGGACGCCGATAATAGCAGGATTATCGTGAAGAAGAACGCGGGCCAGCATGGCTGGCCCTGGCGGAGGTGTTACTGCATCGCACTCGCGGCTGGCACGGCATGTCGACGCCATGCGCCTGGCGCCACGCCATACTGACGTTTGAAGCTGCGATTAAACGACTGCTGCGAATCAAACCCCAGTGAAATCGCCACATTAAGGATCGGTTCGTTGGTGGTCGTTAAGCGGTCCGCCGATTTTTTCAGTTTCTTATTACGAATGTACTCGCCCAGCGGGAAGCCGGTGTGCTCTTTGAACATACGCTGCAGGTGCCATTTCGAATAACCGGCGCGCCCTGCTACGGTGTCCAGATCCAGACGTGCTTCAATGTTGTTATCAATCCAGTCGATCAGATCGTGAATAAATGCGTCGCTCATCATCCCATTTTCTCCCGTCGCTTTAACGAACAGTATCAGTATCAGTTGCAATTACACTTTAAGGGTGACTGACTATGACATTTAATGCAAGTTTTATTATTGCATTAAATGCCGCACTCGCCGTAGGGGCTTTCCCCCGCTGAAACGAATTGATCAAAACAGCACATAAAGTGTATCAGATATTCTTGCAGATGCAGTTTGCAGCAGCCTACACTCATCGCGTTTTAATGCAATCTTAAAAGTTGCAGATTTTTCGTACATGTCCTTTCTTTTTTCACACCAACGCGGAATAACAACAATGCATCTGCAAACATATGGGGTTCGTCGGGCAGTAAGCCTGTCAGGAGTGATGTTGCTGGGAAGCCTGCTGGCCGCTTGCGATCGGGGTGTGGCGCAAAACGCCCCGCCACCGCCGCCCGAAGTGAGTGTCGCGCAGGTGGTCGAACAAAAAGTCAGCCAATGGGATAGCTTCAATGGTCGCTTTGAAGCGGTGCAAAGTGTGCAACTGCGCCCTCGCGTTTCCGGCTATATCGATCAGGTTAACTATCGCGAAGGCGATGACGTGAAAAAGGGTCAGGTGCTATTTACCATTGATGACCGCACCTATCGCGCGACGTTAGAGCAGGCACAAGCTGAACTCGCGACCGCGCGCAGTCAGGCATCGCTGGCGCGCAGTGAGTCGGCACGCACCGATAAACTGATTGGCACCAATGTGGTATCCCGTGAAGAGTGGGAACAGCGTCGTTCTGCAGCGAGTCAGGCGCAGGCCAATGTGCTCTCCGCGCAGGCCGCCGTTGATATGGCGCAGCTGAATCTCGATTTTACCCGCGTCACTGCCCCGATTGATGGCCGTGCCAGCCGCGCGATGATCACCACCGGTAACC
>NZ_CAJCKS010000301.1:0-3048 GCF_903970985.1 Pantoea sp. ME81
CCTATCCGCATAATGGGTTTATTATCCACATATCGGACATGAGTGTTAGGGTAATCGCGCGTGATGTCAATCGCTAGCGCGTAACGTGGTAGAGTGGCGCGTGGGTAAATCGATGAAACGGATGAATAATGGTCGCAGATACTGAAGCTAACGGATCACAGGTGATTGCACGTGCCGCCACCCTTTTGCGCGCACTGGAAAATCGCCCCGCTGGATTATCAATGTCCGAACTGGCGAAATCGACTGCGTTACCGCGAACCACGGTTCATCGATTGGTGACCTCTCTGATTGCGCAGCAGTTGCTGATCCAGGACAGCGCGGGAATTAAATTGGGGCCAGCACTGACCAGACTTGCCGCCTCAGCGCACACCGATATTATTGCGCTGGCGCAACCGGCGATGGAGACGTTGGGGCGTCGCACCCGCGAAACGGTGGACTTATGTGTCTGGCGTGGCAGCCACACGGTACTGGTCAGCCAATATGCTTCGGATCAGGAGCTGCGCGTGGTTTCGCCCATCAGCACCGCCTTTCCTTCCCACTGCGCCGCACATGGCAAAGCCCTATTGGCGGAACAGCCTGAAGAGCTTTTGACGACGTTAATGCCGCAGTTGAATGAGGTGCGCACCCTGCAAACGTTGAAAGATCGTCAGCCTTTGCTGAAAGCGATTGAGTCAATTCGCCAGCAAGGTTATGCGATTGATCGGGAGGAGCATGCGCGCGGCGTTTGTGGCGTCAGTGTTGCTCTGCACACCGGGCCGGGTGAACGCTATGCCCTGGCCTTAGCCGTGCCGGCTATGCGCTTCGATGAGCAGTTTCCCCAACTACTGGCCGCGCTGATGCAGGCGAAGGCAGAAATTGAAACGCTGGTGGCGCGCTAAAAAGATAAAACCCGCCAGGGCGGGTTAGATTTGAGAGTGGTTTACACACCCCAAAACAGAATGTTAATAGCGTCTTTAATTTCAGTTTCGTAGATTGCAAGACTTCCGACTTTATCGCCAAACACGCTTTTTGAAACGCTAACGACATCGTCAGTTTTCAGCCGATAAGCAGTGCCATTGAGTTGAACGATTGGAAGGAGCTCTTTACTCACTTTTTCAGAGAGTAAAGAGGCATCAACAAGCGGGATAGCCATTCTAAATCCCGGTGTATCAAGGATGTTACTCTGAACATCGACAAAAAGTTGGTAATGACTGGTCCGCTTATATTCATAAACATCAAATTGCATGAGTTACCACTTCCTGTTCTCATCAGCGAACGAGCCAAACTTTTGGTTAAAAGCGGCAAGTTCTTCCATGCCCTCACGATTTTCTTCCTTCCAACGTTCCCCTTTAATGCGCTTAGCCTCTTTGGCGTAAGCCGCATCCGCTAATGCAGAAACGTTAACGCCGGAGTCAACCAAATATTTATAGTTGTCTTTCTCAACGGTGATACTGACTTTGCCTCTCATTTAGCCCCCTAAATCGATGTCGTTTAGAGGTATACTATATGGGTATACAATGAGGGTAAATAGTCACCATTGCCAAATCTGTGTCAGGGAAATCTGAATATTACAGATTTAAGGTATATGAGGGGGCCTGGATGACCTTAGAGATCATCTAAGTAGAACGTATGAGAGGCGGTTACTTAGTTCAGAAACAGCAAAGCCGCCCGAAGGCGGCCTTAACGCTGAAGCGGAAACTGAACTTATTTATACAGCTCTGCAGTCATGTGCACACGGTTGTTGGTGTTTGCTTCAGTGATTTTGTACTGTGCGCCCTGCTCTTGTGCCACTGCGGCAACTTTTGCTTCTGCACCGTCAAGAGTTGAGGACTCAACGGAAATGCTCTGTGCAAAGCTGGCAAATGAAGCCAGAGTAAGGGCTGAAACTGCAACGAAAGTTTTGATTGATTTCATGGTCATTTCCTCAAATTCATTTTCAGATTATGAGGCATTCCGCCTCGATGTGAAAAAGAATAGACCTGTATTGTGATGGTTGAAATCTAATCATTTTGCTTTTATCGTTCTAATTATTTGAATGAGAGTTTTGGGCTGAGTATTTGCCTTACCGCATCAGAAATAACAAAGCCGCCCGAAGGCGACTTGAATTAAGGCCTTGCCGCAGAGCCATCCGGCAAGCGAGCATTAGTCCACTCGGGTAGATCACCTTTAACTGGATACTTAGCTGCACGGGCTTCATCAATATCTACACCTAAACCTGGGCGAGCACTGAGGTATGCATAACCACGATCAATCTCCGGGCAGCCCGGGAAGACTTCCTGCAAAGCCTCATTGACCGGCGTATATTCCTGAATACCGAGGTTAGTAATGCTCATATCGATATGCAGATTTGCAGCGACACCAACGGGTGAAATATCACCAGGTCCATGCCAGGCGGTTCTTACGCCGTAGAGCTCAGCAAAAGTCGCCAGCTTTTTGGCAGGCGTAATACCGCCGATGGTACTGACATGGCAACGAATATAATCGATAAGCTGGTTTTGAATCAGAGGTTTCCATTCGTTAATCTGGGTAAATAACTCTCCCATCGCAATCGGTGTACTGCTCTGTGTCCGTAATGTTTTAAGCCAATCGATGTTCTCAGGGGCGACAGGATCTTCGAGGAAAAACAGCTGGAATTCTTCCAACGATTTCGCCAGTTGGATTGAAGCTATGGGTGTAATGCGCTCGTGTACGTCATGGATAAACTCCACACCGAAACCAATTTTATTGCGCAGATGATCAAACAAACGGGGCACCGCACGCGCGTAAGCTTCGGGGTCGAAATAAACGCCCGGCGTCTGACTACGCGGTGACACCTTCGGCTGAATATTACGTGCCTTAGCCAACTTACCGGCGATCAGACGTAAATCATCGGTGCCGGCACCGCCGTACATACCCACCTGGCAGCGTACATATTGATAACCCTCTTCCATACGGGCCCGAATATTATCTTCAACTTCAATTTCATCTGCACCGTCACAGTGGCGATAAAGAGCAATGCCATCACGGCACTTACCACCCAACAGTTCAAACACTGGCAACCCAGCCACTTTACCTTTTAAATCCCACAAG
>NZ_CAJCKS010000302.1:0-3038 GCF_903970985.1 Pantoea sp. ME81
GGCGCGCGGTGTGGTGCCCCGTGTGCCGCCGCGACACTGGTCGGGTCTAACGACTGGGTAATTCAGGTGGGTGCGCCCCCTTCGGTTGCCAGTGCACTCCAGCGCGTCGGCCGCGCAGGTCATCAGGTCGGCGGTACGCCGAAAGGCATCATCTGGCCGCGCACCCGACGTGATTTGGTGGATGCGGCTGTCATTGTTGAGTCGATGTTGGCGGGTGAACTCGATGCGATTACCCTGCCACACAATCCGCTGGACCTGCTGGCTCAGCACACGGTCGCCGCCGCCTCAATGGACACGTTGGAAATCGACAGCTGGTTTGAGCTGGTACGGCGGGCAGAACCGTTTAAAACGTTACCACGTCACGCATTTGAAGCGGTGCTAAACATGTTAGCCGGGCGCTATCCTTCAGAAGAGTTCGCCAACTTACGTCCACGCGTGATATGGGATAGGCAGAACAATACGCTTACCGGCCGACCTGGCGCACAGCATCTGGCTGTCACCAGCGGTGGCACCATCCCGGATCGCGGGATGTTCAGCGTTATGCTGCCCGAAGGTGAAGAACAGACGGGCGCACGACGCGTCGGGGAACTGGATGAGGAGATGGTTTATGAGTCGCGGATTAACGACATCATTACCCTGGGCGCAACATCATGGCGCATTCAACAAATCACCCACGATCAGGTGGTGGTGGTGCCTGCACCGGGCCGTTCAGCACGTTTGCCCTTCTGGCATGGCGACAGTCTCGGCCGTTCAGCGACACTGGGTGAAGCGATTGGTGGTTATTTACGACAGGCCCATAGTGAAACGTCACTACCCGGCGACAGTCTTGACGCCAATGCCCGACACAATATTAAAAGCCTGATCGCCGAACAAATTCAGGCAACTGGCGAGTTGCCTACCGACCGCAGCTTGTTGATTGAGCGTTGTCGGGATGAAACCGGCGACTGGCGCGTGATCCTGCACTCCCCTTATGGTCAACGTGTGCACGCGCCCTGGGCGCTGGCGGTGGCAGAACGCATTGGCCGCATCATGGGGATCGATCCGGCTGTGGTCGCCAGCGACGACGGTATCGTGGCACGCTTCCCCGATAGTGACGGTCGGGTGCCGGGTGCCGAGCTCTTTTTATTCGGACCTGATGAACTACAACGTATCGTCATGGCATCAGTCGGGCATTCGGCGCTGTTCGCCGCTCGTTTTCGCGAATGTGCTGCCCGTGCCCTGCTATTGCCACGCCGCAATCCCGGCAAACGTTCTCCTCTCTGGCAACAACGTTTACGCGCGAGCCAGTTGCTGGAAGTGGCGCGTCAGTTTACAGACTTCCCGATCCTGATTGAGACGGCACGCGAATGTTTGCAGGATGTATACGACCTACCCGCGCTGCATCACCTAATGGCGCGATTACATCAGGGTGATGTGCGGTTGACAGAAGTCACCACCGAAACGCCCTCGCCGTTTGCCGCACCGCTGCTGTTTGGCTATGTCGCCGAGTTCATGTATGCCAGTGATGCACCGCAGGCTGAACGACGCGCTTCAATGCTGGCGCTCGACAGCAATCTGCTGAGTGATCTCCTGGGTCAGGCGGAGATGCGTGAATTGCTGGAACCCGCCGTGATTGCACGGGTTGAACAGGAGTTACAGCGCTGCGTGGCAGAGTATCAGGCGCGCACTATTGAAGCTCTGGTGGATATGCTGCGCGAACTGGGTCCGTTATCAACCGAAGAACTTGTTGCACGCTTCAATGGCGATGAGCCCCTTGAGCCCGGCTTACACGCGCTGCAACAGGCGCAGCGGATCGTCAGTGTGAAAATCGCGGGTATCGCACGCTGGGCAGTGGCTGAAGATGCGGTACGTCTGCACGATGCGCTGGGTTGCGTGTTGCCGACAGGCCTCCCGGCTGCACTGCTCGAACCGGTCGTCCGACCATTGCAGGATCTATTGGGGCGCTACGCCCGCACCCACGCCGTGTTTACCAGTTTGCAGGTGGCTCAACGCTTTGGCCTCGGTCGCGCCGTTGTGGATGAAGCTTTGGATCAGCTTCGCCAGCAGAATAAGTTACTTAAAGGCGATTTTCTCCCTCCCGGACCTGATGAGTCTGCGCAGTGGGCAGCAGAAAGCGTATTTCGCCGCTTGCGTGTGCGATCGTTACAGTCCGCGCGCCACGCCACTCAACCCGTTGCACCTGCCGCATACGTGGTGTTTCTGCTTGAGCGCCAGGGGCTGTTGAGTGATGCGAACGCGCGACAGACACAAGGCGCTTTCTCCGGTCTGAATGGCGTAATGAGAGTCGTTGAACAACTGGCAGGCGTGGTGCTGCCGGTATCACTGTGGGAATCGCAAATCTTCCCTGCACGCATTCGGGATTATCAGCCAGCCATGCTGGATGAATTGCTCTCATCGGGAGAGGTTATTTGGGTCGGTCATCCCTCATCAAACATGCAGGACGGCTTGGTTTCCCTGCATTTAAGTGAATTCGCCAGCGAAACCTTGCCTGTCCTGGACCATTCAGTGACATTGTCACCTATTGAAAATAAGTTAGTGACGCTGATGCAGGATGGCGCGGGTTGGTTCGTCAGACAACTGATGCCGCGCATCACTGAAACTGAGGATAGCGATGAACTGATTGAGTCGACAGACGTGTATCAGGCTCTTTGGCAACTTATCTGGCGCGGCGTCCTCACTATCGATACCTGGTCGGCACTGCGTAATCTCAGCCAGATTGCCAGCACGCCCAAACCGCGCCCTGTTCGTGCACGTCACGGACGGCACAGTCGATCCAGTTTTAGCGCCAGTCGCCCGGTCGAATCACGACTCTCACTTCACGCTATGGCTGGTCGCTGGTCGTTGATCCCCCGCCAGCCGATTGCTGACACCGAACGTGCGCTGGCACTGGCAGAAAATATGCTGGATCGATTTGGTGTCATCACGCGTGGTGCCGCTATCGCCGAGCAGATACCCGGCGGCTTTCCGGCGTTGCAACCGGTGTTGCGCGGGATGGAAGATGCCGGGCGACTGTTGCGTGGGCGTTTTATTGCAGGCAT
>NZ_CAJCKS010000303.1:0-2973 GCF_903970985.1 Pantoea sp. ME81
TCGTGCAGTGCCTGGAACAGGGTGGCACTGTCACGCAAACGCTTAGAGCCCGGAAAGGGTGCGTTGCAACGGCGAGATATTAAGCCCGCGCGCCACAAATCCGCAAATCCATTTCGGGGCAAGCTCCAGCACCTGACGAGCAGCGGATTCGGTGCTAAATTCAGCAAATACACAAGATCCGGTCCCGGTCAGGCGCGACGGCGCGTATTCTAGCAGCCAGGAAAGCAGCGCATCAACCTCGCGAAAACGTTTTCTTGCCACAGCTTCACAATCATTGTGAAAAGGACGCTGTAACAGTTCATCTAATGTGCGTATCGGTGAATTGCGCGTCAAGTCAGGATCGCGAAAGATATCCGGCGTGCCGATGCTAATACCAGGATGTGCCACCAGATACCATTTTTCTTCAGGTTCAGCAGGCTGAATCTCCTCGCCAACCCCTTCGGCAAAGGCGGCGTGCCCACGCACGAACACCGGAACATCAGCACCAAGCTGCACGCCAAGGGTGGCTAACTCATCCACGCTAAGCCCGGTTTGCCATAAATGGTTCAGCGCCACCAGCACGGTCGCGGCATCGGAAGAGCCTCCGCCCAGTCCGCCGCCCATCGGAAGACGTTTTTCCAGGGCTATCTCCGCACCCGCGTTTTCGGGCAGCGTACCGCGAACGACCGCGGCTTGCTGTAACATCCGCGCCGCCCGCACGATCAGGTTATCGTCATCGGCGACGCCCGCTAACGGCGTCAGCAGCGTAATGTTTCCACTGCAGTCAGGCGTGATCTCCAGCGTGTCGCCGTGATCAAGAAACTGAAACAGCGTTTGCAGATTGTGGTAGCCGTCAGCGCGACGGCCCGTAATGTAGAGAAACAGATTCAGTTTTGCCGGAGCAGGCCAGGTGGTGATCATTGCGTGGTCCAGCTATCCATGCGCAGTTTGATACGCTGACCACCTTCTGTCAGTTCCAGGTTGGCTGGCAGCGGTGGATTCACTTTGCTGTCGTAATCAGAGATGTTCACTTTCCACTGCTGGCCATTACGGCTGTAATTCACACTCTGCAACTGATAGCTGCTATTGAGCTGATAATCCGTGGCATCACCCGGCAGACCCATCATCCACTGACGCAGATTCGCCAGCGGAATATCCATGCCGGTCAACTGTGAAATCATCTTCTCAGCGTCATTGCTCACATAGCGCTTGCCTTTGTTATCGACAATTTGCACCACCGAACCCTGCGCATCCAGCTGCAACTCGGTACTGCCCAGCGGATTGGTTAACAACAGACGATAGCGATCGGCGGCGGTTTGCTGCCAGTTAAAGCGCGCATAGACTTTTTGCTTATCGGAGAGATAGGCAAAAGCGCCACGCGTTTGATATTGGGTGATTTTCTCAACGGCTTGCTGATGCTGCTGCCATTGCGGTGAGGTGGTGCTGGGGCCAGGACCTTGTGGTTTGTTGATGCTACAAGCAGCCAGCAATACGCTGGCAAGGGGCAAAAGGCGCAACAGCTTGCGCGGGGGCAAATGCATCACGTGGTCGTCTCCTCAGACACGTTTTTACTTCGTAACCGATAACGCTAACCATCCAATACTATGCCGTCAATGCCGATGTAAGGATAATTGCGCACGATCAGTTTAATCTTATTACAGTCATAGCCTTTGTATGGCTTTTCTTGATCTGTGGCATCTTGTAGAATGCGCTTCACAAAGCCCTGACAAATATTGGGACATCCCAACCCGAATCACCATGACGCTGCTTGCTCTCGGAATCAACCACAAAACCGCACCTGTTGCGCTGCGCGAACGCGTTGCGTTTCTGCCAGACACGCTGGATCAGGCTCTGAATAGCCTGTTGTCCCAGCCGATGGTTCAGAGTGGTGTGGTGCTCTCAACCTGTAATCGTACTGAACTCTATCTCAGCGTAGAGCAGCAGACAGATTTGCAGGAGAGGTTGGTGCGCTGGTTGTGCGAGTATCACGATCTGCGTGAAGAGGATGTCCGTGCCAGCCTTTACTGGCATCAGGACAACGCCGCCGTCAGCCATCTGATGCGCGTTGCCAGCGGTCTGGATTCGCTGGTATTGGGCGAACCGCAAATTCTCGGCCAGGTTAAAAAGGCCCATGCTGATTCTTCGCGTGACCATGCGCTAAGCAGCGAGCTGGAGCGCATGTTCCAGAAGACCTTCTCCGTCGCTAAACGTGTTCGCACCGAAACTGAAATCGGTGCCAGCGCGGTTTCTGTCGCCTTCGCCGCCTGTTCTCTGGCGCGTCAAATCTTCGAATCACTCAGCACGGTCAACGTGTTGCTGGTGGGCGCCGGGGAAACCATCGAGTTAGTGGCGCGTCATCTGCGTGAACACAAAGTGCAGAAGGTGATGATTGCCAACCGCACCCGCGAGCGTGCGCAGCTGCTGGCCGATGAAGTGGGCGCAGAAGTGATTGGGTTGGGTGATATTGAAACCCGTCTGGCCGATGCGGATATCATTATTTCTTCTACTGCCAGCCCGCTGCCGATTATTGGCAAAGGCATGGTGGAGCGCGCCTTGAAAGCACGTCGCAACCAGCCGATGCTGCTGGTGGATATCGCCGTACCGCGTGATGTCGAACCTGAAGTGGGTAAACTGGCGAACGCCTATTTGTACAGCGTCGATGATCTGCAAGCGATCATCGAGCAGAATATGGCACAACGCAAAGCCGCTGCAGTCCAGGCCGAAAGCATAGTTGTGCAGGAAAGTGGCGAATTTATGGCGTGGCTGCGTGCGCAAAGCGCGGGCGACACCATTCGCGAATATCGTTCACAAGCTGACGACGTGCGTGCCGAGTTGCAGGAGCGTGCGATTGCCGCGCTGCGTCAGGGCGCGGATGCCGAGAAAGTCTTGCAAGAGTTAGCGCACAAGCTGACCAACCGTCTGATTCATGCACCAACCAAATCACTGCAGCAGGCCGCGCGCGATGGCGACAGCGAACGCCTGCAGATCTTACGT
>NZ_CAJCKS010000304.1:0-2964 GCF_903970985.1 Pantoea sp. ME81
GCCCGCCCGCGATAGCCGCCGCGCATGCCGTGCTGGATATTATTGATGAAGAACAGCTGTGCGCACGCGCTAATCAATTGGGCGAACAGCTCAGTGCCACTTTGCGGAGTGCAGGATGCGCATCCCTTGCTGAGGTGCGCGGTTACGGCTCAATGGTTGCGGCAGAGTTTCAGGATGACGCAGGCCGACCATCAGCAGAAATCACCAAAGCGATTCAGTTACAGGCGCTGGCACAAGGGCTGATTTTACTGACCTGTGGCGTACACAGTAATGTGATCCGTTTTCTTTATCCGCTGACGATTCCGCAGCCACAGTTTGATAAGGCCCTGCAACTGCTCAAAGACATTTTACGTGAGCATTAGAAACAACAAAGGCGCCGTTGGGCGCCTTGTTCGAACGTCGCGGCAATCAGGATTCGCTGCTCTGCTTGCGACGCGCGGCATCGCTGTTGCGGCTCAGCCACAGTGATACGGCTTTGAGCGAGTCGTCGGTGAATTCATCGCAGCGTGCAGTGATCTCTTCTGGCGTCATCCAGAACACTTCGTCGACTTCTTCTTCCTGCATGGCAAACGGACCATGAGAAACACAGCTGAACAATCCGCCCCAGACGCGGCAGTGCTCATCTTCGAAGTAGAATTTACCATGCTCGGCAAACGGCACTGCGGCGATCCCTAACTCTTCTTCCGCTTCACGGCGTGCAGATTCCAGCATGTCTTCACCACTCTGCACTACGCCACCGGCGGTCGCATCGAGCATACCCGGCATGAAGTCTTTGATTTCAGTACGACGCTGCACCAGAATTTTGCCCATACCATCATGCACCACGATGTAGGTTGCACGATGACGCAAATTCTGCGCACGCATCTGCGCACGGCTGGCCTGCGCAATGACTTCGTTCTCTTCACTAACGATATCAACCCACTCGATACCGCTATCTGCCGTTTGATCCACCATCCGTAACCCTTTTCTGTTTTCGGCGTGCCCAGCACGCGCCTGTTTGCGATGCCTTATTAGAATGAGCGGTAAGGTAAAGCGTTCTTTTCGCCTCCGCAAGGCTCTTCGTGCTTAGCGCGATTTGCCCGATTCGGCCAGCCACAATTGCACTGACGCGCGTTGCCACTGAAACTCGGCGTAATGCTGCAATTTCACCGGTAACGTGTCGCCATGCAGTGCCAGGCGGTTAATCATCACCGCCAAATCGGTGTCGGCAATCGACCATTCACCAAACAGGTTTTGTTGTCCATCCGTTAGCAGGCGCTGAACCGCCGCAATCAACTTGCTTGCCGCCTGCTCACCAGCCGGAGTTAATGGCGCAAAGCGCTCGCCGGCAAACAGCACTTCCGTCGGACGCTCAGCACGCAGCGCCATTAAATCACTGCGCAACCACGCCTGCACTTCACGCGCGTGCGCACGCTTTTCACGATCGCGTGGATAGAGACGCTCAAATTCAGGGGCCGGGAAACGCTCTTCGAGGTATTCAGCAATCGCTGAAGATTCATTGAGCACCAGATCATCAATTTGCAGAGTAGGCACGCGACAGGTGAGCGACAGCGCACGATAATCATCTTCAAGCTGAGCGTTTTGCGCTAAGTCCACGCGTTTCAGAGTGAAGGGAATGCCCTTCTCGGTGAGTGCAACGTAGACAGACATGGCGTAAGGGCTAAAAAAGGATGCATCGGACCACAAGGTGATGGATGGATAGTTCATCGGCTGCCTCAATAAGCATCAGGTGTGCTTTCTATTTACCGATTTTTATTTGTTAAGGCAATGGTGTGCTGGTCGGATCTTTGACGTTGAGGCCAACACAAACTTTCCCTTTTTCTTCATTAGCGTAAGCGCTGTCACGCTATCCGTGCGCTTCTCTTCTATGATCAGTCTGAGCAGAAAATAAATTACAAGGAGGCTCAGCATGCACCTGCTTATTACCGGTGGCACAGGTTTGATAGGCCGCCATCTGATACCGCGTCTGCTGTTGCTCGGACATCAGGTGAACGTCGTCACCCGAGATGTCGCGGCGGCACGGGACAAACTGGATCCTCGAGTTTCGCTATGGTCCGGTATCAATCAGCAAACCGATCTCGATGGTATTGATGGCGTAATTAATCTGGCGGGCGAGCCGATCGCCGATAAACGCTGGACCGAACAACAGAAACAGCGGCTGTGTGAAAGTCGCTGGCAGATCACCGAGCAAATCGTTTCGCTGATCCACGCCAGCAGCAACCCACCGCATTTTTTAATTTCCGGATCCGCGACCGGTTTTTATGGTGATACCGGCGATCTGGTATTAACGGAAGACGATCCCGGTCACGATGAGTTCACTCATGCCCTGTGTGCACGTTGGGAACAGCTGGCACTTAATGCACAGAGCGATCGCACCCGGGTTTGTTTATTACGCACTGGCGTAGTGCTGGCAGAGGAAGGCGGCGCGCTGGCAAAAATGAAGCTACCGTTCAAACTTGGCGTCGGCGGTCCGATTGGCAGTGGGAAGCAGTATCTGCCGTGGATTCACATTGACGATCTGGTTAACGCGATCATCTGGCTGATCGACAATAACGACCTGAGCGGACCGTTCAATATGGTTGCGCCTTATGCGGTGCGCAATGAGCAGTTCGCCGCCACACTCGGCCACGTGATGCACCGACCGGCGTTTATGCGCACTCCAGCCAGCGCAATTAAGTTGATGATGGGAGAATCCGCCGTGCTGGTGCTGGGTGGGCAGCATGTTTTGCCGAAACGGCTGGAGGAGTCGGGTTTTGGCTTCCGCTGGTATGATTTGCAGGAAGCGCTGCAGGATGTGGTCTGATAAACAGACGGCGGCCCTGAGCCGCCGTTTTTCGCTTAGCTGCGTTGTTCCGCTACTCGCGATTTCACCGCCCTCTCTTCACGCGTGTGTCCCGGCTGCGGCACGCGAATGATAAAGGTCAGCACCCCCGCAAACACATACAGCGCGGTATAAGCCCATAC
>NZ_CAJCKS010000305.1:0-2943 GCF_903970985.1 Pantoea sp. ME81
CTCGCAGGTCGGCCACTGCTCTTTGGGCGTGCGCACCACCACGGTCATCCCCGCGGCATGTTGCGGATCACGCGCTTTAAAAAACTGCGTTAACTGTGCGGTCAGGTCCGCCGCATGGCCGGGCAGCGCGAAGGCCAACAACAACGTGGCCAGCAAAGATAAAGAACTGCGCATAAACGCCTCCTGTCGAGAAGATGGCCTGAGTCTACTCTTCGCGCGAAAAATTCAATGTCAAAAATAGCCGTGATTTTTGCTGCTATTCAGACGATCGCCCTTGCATTTGTCCACTTAAGCTGTCAGCTCGAAATTCTCATTCGCGGAGGAAGCATGCTCGACAAACTCGATGCCGCGCTGCGATTTGGTACAGAAGCGTTAAATCTGCGTGCTCAGCGCCAGGAAATCCTGGCGTCCAATATTGCCAACGCCGATACCCCGGGCTACCAGGCGCGGGATATCGACTTTGCCAGCCAGCTGAGCAAGGTGATGGAAAATGGTCGCGCGGAGGGGAGCAGCATGGCGCTGAAAGTCACCTCTTCACGCCACATCGCTGCTGAAACCAACTCTCAGCCATCCATGGACCTGATGTACCGCATTCCCGATCAACCTGCCGCGGATGGCAACACCGTGGATATGGATCGTGAACGTACGCAGTTTGCTGATAACAGCCTGAAATACCAAACCGATCTCACCCTCATCAGTAGCCAAATCAAAGGCATGATGAGCGTTCTGCAGGGGCAATAACCATGGCATTGCTGAATATTTTTGATATCGCCGGTTCTGCGATGACCGCGCAATCACAGCGCCTCAACGTCAGTGCCAGTAACCTGGCCAACGCCGATAGCGTCACCGGGCCGGATGGCCAGCCTTATGTGGCAAAACAGGTGATATTCCAGACCGATGCCGCCCCTGGCGCGGCGACCGGTGGCGTCAAAGTCGCGGGCGTGGTGAACGATCCTACCCCGGCCAAATTGGTGTATGACCCCGGTAATCCGATGGCGGATGAGAAGGGTTACGTCAAGATGCCAAACGTCGATGTCGTATCAGAAACCGTCAACACCATGTCAGCGTCCCGCAGTTATCAGGCCAACGTCGAAGTGTTGAACACGGTGAAATCAATGATGATGAAAACCCTGACGATGGGTCAATAACGGAGCACGAACATGAGCGTAGCAGTCGGCGTTAATGCCAATCTTGACCCAACGGTACTGAGTTCTTCCAGTTCAACAGGGACGGGAAACAGTGCTCAGGACTTGCAGAACCAGTTCCTGACCATGCTGGTGACGCAGTTGCAGAACCAGGATCCCACCAACCCAATGGACAACAGCCAGCTCACCACTCAGCTGGCGCAAATTAACACCCTGAGCGGCATTGAGAAGCTGAATACCACATTGGGTTCTATCTCAGGTCAGCTCACTACAAGCCAGTCACTGCAGAGTACGACGCTGATTGGGCATGGTGTGATGATTGATGGCAGCCAGATCCTGGTTGGCAGTGGTACCACGACACCCTTCGGTGTGGAGTTGAGTACAGCCTCTACCGCCACCACCGCGACCATCAAAGATTCGAACGGCACTGTGGTTCGCACTGTCGATTTGGGCGCATTGACGTCCGGCGTTCACGCCTTCTCCTGGGACGGCAAAGATGCGAATGGCACGACAGTGGCTGATGGCAAATATTCTGTATCAATTGCCGCCAGTAATGGCAGCACACAATTGGTGGCACAACCGCTTAATTACGCTTACGTGAATGGCGTGAGTACGGTGGATAACACCTCAAAACTGGACCTCGGCACCATGGGCTCCGCCACTCTTGATGAAGTTCGTCAGATTCTCTAATTCAATTTTAGCAGGAGACACGTTATGTCTTTTTCTCAAGCTGTCAGTGGTATGAATGCGGCCTCCAGTAACCTGGATGTCATTGGTAACAACATCGCCAACTCCGCGACCGCGGGTTTCAAATCCAGCACCATTTCGTTCGCGGATATGTTTGCTGGTTCAAATATCGGTATGGGTACCAAGGTCGCTGCGGTTATTCAGAACTTCAACGACGGTACAACGACCTCAACCAGCCGTGGTCTGGACGTGGCACTGAGCGGTAACGGTTTCTTCCGAATGACCGATGCCGCGGGTAGCGTGTACTACTCTCGTAACGGTCAGTTCACGCTGGATGCCAACCGTAACCTGGTGAATACCCAGGGCATGAGCGTCACCGGCTATCCGGCATCCGGTACACCGCCGACGATTCAGACGGGTGCAAACCCGGTGGCATTGAGCGTACCGACGACACAGATGTCGGCGCGCGCGACAACCACAGCAGGTTTGGTTTCAAACTTGAACTCCACAGATAGCGTGCCAACTGTGGCAACCTTTAGCACGTCAGACGTGGATAGCTACAACGCCAAAAGCACCGTCACCGTTTATGACTCGCAGGGTAACGATCACGCACTAGACCTCTATTATGTTAAAGATTCCACCAGCAATAGCTGGACCGTGCATGCCATGGATTCTACGACCGGCGATAATCTGGGCACCTTTAATATGACTTTCAGCACCAATGGTCAGCTGACTTCTGTCACTGATACCGCTGGAGTTACAAACAGCAATGGCACCGTTGCACTGACCTTAAACCCTAACACAACAGGAACCGTTGCCGCCAACGGCGCCGCCGCTAACCAGGTCATCAGCCTGAGCTTATTGGGCAGTGCCCAACAAAATACCGGCACCACTTCATTCGGAAACCCAACGCAGAATGGTTATGCGCCGAGATCCGCAGAGCACACGTCTGAACTCCAGTCACATTCAGAAATCTCGTATGCCGCCTTCTGCTTGAAAAAAAAACACGGAGGTCTTCTTCTGTTGGAATATATCAAACTGCTTTCCAAGGCGCTAGACCGTGTCCGACTGACCGGCGACATGCCGGCTTTATACCAGCAAACGACCGTCC
>NZ_CAJCKS010000306.1:0-2911 GCF_903970985.1 Pantoea sp. ME81
GTACTGGCCCAGGGCTCGCACACCATTAGCGTGACCTCAACAGATGCGGCCGGTAACGTCAGTGGTAGCACCAATGCCACTGTCAACATCGACTCCGTGGCACCAACGCTGACCCTGGCGGCAGCCAATAACAACGGCAGTACGCCGGTGACGATTAACGCAGGCACCAGTACCAATGACAACACGCCTGCGCTGAGCGGCACCACGGAAGCGAACAGCGTCGTGAGAATTTTCGATGGCGGGGTGCAGATCGGTTCTGTGACGGCCAGCAGCACGGGCGCATGGACCTGGACTTCAACCACGTTAAGTGAAGGTTCGCATACCATCACGGCGACGGCGACAGATGCAGCGGGCAACGTCAGTAACACGCCATCTATTACCTTCACCGTGGATACTGTCGTCCCTAACACCGTCACTAACCTGGTGGTGACCAACGATGTCACCAGCACCACGGTACCAACCGGCGGTTCCACCAACGACAACACGCCAACCCTCACCGGTACGGCTGAGGCGAACGCGATTGTCACGGTGTATGACGGCACGACTGTGCTGGGGTCTACTACCGCCAGCGGCACCGGCGCGTGGAGCTTCGTCAGCCCGGTATTGACGAATGGTACTCACCCACTGAGTGTGACGGTGAAAGATGCGGCGGGTAACGTCAGCCCATCCTCAACACCGGTCACTATCACCGTGGATACCGTGGCGCCAAATACCGCAACGCTGGTGATCACCAACGATGTCACCAACACCACGGTCGCCAGCGGGGGTTCAACCAACGACACGACGCCAACGCTGAGTGGTACGGCGGAAGCCGGTGGTCGAGTGACTATCTATGACGGTACAACGACGCTGGGTACGGCTATCGCCAACAGTTCGGGAGTGTGGACTTTCACAACCTCGACCTTGACGCAAGGCTCGCACACCATCAGCGTGTCGGTCACGGATGCAGCCGGTAACGTCAGTGGCAGAACCAACGCCACAGTGGTTATCGACACCACGCCGCCGGCAGCGGTGACTCTGGTGGCTGCCAATAACAATGGCAGCACGGCGGTGACAATCCCGAACAATGGCGTCACTAACGACAGTACGCCACTGTTGAGTGGTACGGGTGAGGTCGGGGCTAAGGTCAGTATCTATGACGGTTCAATCTTGCTGGGCACCACCACCGTCGCCAGCAACGGTACCTGGAGCTTCATCTCCACCACGCTGAGCAACGGTAGCCATACGTTGAATGTCACCCAGACAGATGCAGCGGGCAACGTTAGCCCGAATGCCTCAACTGTGATGACCATCGACACAGTGGCGCCGAATGCGGTCACCAACCTGGTGATCACCGATGATGTTGGCGCGAGTCAGGGGCCGCTGGCCAATGGCGCAGTGACCGACGATGCGACGCCGACTTTGAGCGGTACCGCAGAAGCGAATGCCATTGTCACCATCTATGACGGTACAACGGTGCTGGGTTCAGTGACTGCCGGGACCAACGGTGCATGGACCTTCACCACGGCCACGTTGAGTAACGGTACCCATCCGTTGAGTGTCACGGTGACCGATGCAGCGGGTAACACCAGTGCGGCTTCTGCAACGGTCTCCATTACTGTGGATACCGTAGCGCCAGCGGCATCAACCCTGGTGATTACCAACGACATCACCAACACCACGGTGGCGAACGGCGGTTACACCAATGACACGACGCCAACCCTGAGTGGTACGGCGGAAGTGGGCAGCAAAGTGTCGATCTACGATGGCACGACGCTGCTGGGCACTGTGACAGTGGGCAGCAGTGGCGCATGGACCTATACCACGACGGTATTGACGCAGGGTAGCCACCCGATCAATGTCACCGTGACGGATCCAGCGGGCAACGTCAGCGCCACCACGTCAGCCACGGTGATTGTCGATAGCGTTGCTCCAGCGGCAGTGACCAGTCTGGTTGCGGCGAACAACAACGGCAGTACGGCGGTGACCATCCCGAACAATGGTTCCACCAACGACAATACGCCGCTGTTGAGTGGTAACGGCGAAGTTGGTGCGAAAGTCAGCATCTATGACGGCAGCACGCTGCTGGGCACAACAACGGTGGGCAGCAATGGTACGTGGAGCTTTATCTCCACCACCTTGAGCAATGGTACGCACACCATTAACGTGACGCAGACCGATGCGGCAGGAAACATCAGCCCAACGGCTTCTACCGTCATGACCATCGATACCGTGGCACCAACGGCGAGTACGCTGACCATTACCGACGATACCGGCACCACGCCGGTGACGCTGGCCAATGGTGCGTACACCAAAGACACCACGCCAACCTTGAGTGGCACGGCGGAAGTGGGTGCAATTGTCACCATCTATGATGGCGCGACCGTTCTCGGCTCCCTCACCGTAGGCAGTACCGGTGCCTGGACCTACACCACTGCGGTTCTGGCGAACGGTGCGCATCCGTTGACCACCACCGTTACGGATGCGGCGGGCAACGTCAGTACCGGCAACACTACGGCCACGGTGAACATCGATACCGTGGCACCGGTGGCGGTAACGAACCTGGCGATTAACTCGGCGGGTACCACCGTAACCGGTAATGGTGAAGTGGGCGATACGGTGACGGTGCGTGATGCCAACGGTAACTCGCTGGGTACCGCGACCGTGGGCGCTGCGGGCACCTGGTCGGTGACATTGAGTACCGCGCAGACCACAGGTGCTTCACTGTCGGTCATCCAGACCGACCGTGCGGGCAACGTTTCACCATCCACAGCGTTGACCGGGGTGATTCGTATTGTGGCCACCATGGTTCATATCACCTTACCGACGCTTTACGCAGATTAGCACGTCCTTCATCGCCTCTGACTGCCAGGGCATCCACCGTGTACGCTTAGTCGCTTAACCTCACAACCCACAGGCGTTTTACAACGCA
>NZ_CAJCKS010000307.1:0-2832 GCF_903970985.1 Pantoea sp. ME81
CTGCATCTGCGTCACCACCACAATGCCCGTGGTATCGGTGGTTTGCACCATGTTGCCCGGGTCGACCAGACGCAGGCCGACACGGCCGCTGACTGGTGAAGTGATGCGCGCATACTCAATATCCAGCTTCGCACTGGCGATCTGCGCCTGATCGGCCGCTACGGCGCCTTTATACTGGCCGACGGTAGCGGTTTGCGTATCGAGATCCTGGCGTGACAGCGAGTCCTGAGCCGCCAGTTTTTTGTAGCGGGCCAGCGTCAACTCGGCGCTTTTCAGCAATGCCTGGTTCTGATTGAGATCGCCCTGATACTGCGCCAGTGTCGCCTGATAGCTGCGTGGATCAATCTGCGCCAGCAGCTGTCCGGCCTCAACTTTTTGCCCTTCGGTAAAGAACACTTTTTCCAGTTGACCCGCTACGCGGCTGGTCACGGTAACGCTGGCATTGGGGATCACCGTGCCCAACGCATTGAGATACACCGGCACGTTGGCCGTCGTGGCCACGCCACTGTGCACCAGCGTGGCACTGCCGCCCATCATCGCCATGCCCGGAGGTCCACCTGCGCCCCCGCGATGACCGCCTTTTCCACCTCCTGGTGGCATGCCGCCCGGCGCACCGCCATGGCCGCCGACAACGCGCCAAATCACGCCAGCCACGATTAACACAACAAGTAAAATGAGTAGCCATTTCAGCCAGTGGAAACGCGATTTGCCAGGGGAATTAATTGTCATCGGACTCTTCAGATAAACAGGAAAAAGGAAAATCCCCTGCACTAACAGGGGATTATTTCAAAGGAAATCATCACTGCTTGTATTATCAGCTGAAGTGCCATGGAATTTCCATGGAGAAACCGTAAGGGTAACGTTAAGGCACTCAGGCCTTCCAACCGCCTCCTAAGGCTTTATACAAGGTGATTTTCTCGCTCAATTGGCCCAGATGTGCACTGATTAACGACTGCTGCGAACTGTAAAGCGATCGCTGGGCCACTAATACATTGAGATAATTGTCTACGCCTTGCTTAAAGCGCATTTCGGAATAGTCGTAATCGCGTTGATTAGCACCGACCTCCTGTTGCAGCGCTGTCAGCTGATCCTGCCAGGTATCCTGACCGGCCAGCGCATCATTCACCTCTTTGAACGCGGTTTGAATCGCTTTCTCATAGTCAGCAATTTCAATGCGTTTCTCGATATGCGCGATGTTGAGATTAGCCTCGTTTTTGCCGCCGTCAAAGATCGGCAGATTGATCGACGGCACAAAGGACCAGGCACCGGTGCCGCCGCCCAGCAAACTGCCGAGCGAACTGCTGGTCGATCCGCCAGAAGCGGTCAGCGTGATGCTCGGGAAGAACGCTGCGCGCGCTGCGCCAATGTTGGCATTCGCCGCTTTCAGGCTATGTTCTGCGGCCATGATATCCGGACGACGCGTCAACAGATCAGATGGCAAGCCCGCTGGCGTGGCCGGGAACTGCCAGTTGACGTCCAGCGTGGCGTGGGACAACAAGGTAGCGGGCAGATCGGTGCCCACCAGCAAGCGCAGCGCGTCCACATCCTGACGTACCTGACGCGTATAGCTTGCCACATCCGCCTGGGCAGCCCGCACCGTGCTCTCTGCCTGTGCCAGATCCTGATCGCTACTGGCCCCGCCGTTGTAGCTGAGTTGCGTCAGACGATACGACTCTTGCTGACTTTTGGCGGTATTTTGCGCCAGATGCAGCAGATCGTTATCCGAACTCAAGGTCAGCCAGGCGGTGGCCACCTCCGAAATCAGCGAGATGCGCGTGGCGCGTTCGGTCGCGGCGGTGGACAGATAGGTTTCCTGCGCTTCATCACGCAGGCTCTGCAAGCGACCAAAGAAATCCAGCTCCCATGAGGTGACGCCCAGCCCGGCGTTCAGCTCGTGATAGGTCACCGCACCAGTGGTTTTGGTGTTGTAGAGGTTGGCCGGTTCATGCGCCGAGGTCTGGCTGGCGGTAGCATTGATTGACGGCATTAACGCCGCACGCTGCACCGTGACACTCTGCTGTGCCTCTTCGACATTTAGCGCCGCGACGCGCAGGTCACGATTGTTGTCGAGTGACAGCTGAATCAGATTGCGCATCGTGGCGTCAGTGAAGAAGTTCTGCCACGGCAGATCCGCCACATTGCCCACCGGCGTGGGCTGATCGTACTTCGCGTCTACCGGCATTGCGGGGCGCTGATAGTGGGGTGCCAGCGTACATCCCGCCAGCGCCATGGCCAGCGGCAGCAGCGCCATACGGAAAGTTTTAGTGTGCATGCGTTGTCACCTCTGCGGATGATTTTTTCTTGCGGGCGAAGAACTGCGAAACCACCACGTAGAACATCGGAACAAAGAAGATGGCGAGGAAGGTGGCGGTGATCATCCCGCCTGCTACCGCCGTACCAATCGAGTGCTGGCTACCTGCGCCTGCGCCGTTAGAGATAGTCAGCGGCAGCACGCCGAGAATAAACGCCATCGACGTCATGATAATCGGTCGGATACGCAGTCTCGCGGCTTCCACCGCTGCCTCGACCAGCGTTTTGCCTTCCCGTTCGTGCAACTCTTTGGCGAATTCCACAATCAGAATGGCGTTTTTCGCCGCCAGTCCCACCGTGGTGAGTAAGCCCACCTGGAAGAATACGTCGTTCTGCAAGCCGCGCAGCAGTACGGCACTAATAGTCCCGAGAATGCCGAGCGGCACCACCATGATCACCGAGAACGGAATCGACCAGCTCTCGTACAGCGCAGCCAGACACAGGAACACCACCAGAATCGAGATGATATACAGCTGGGTGGTCTGGTTGCCGGACGCCTGCTCTTCATAGGAAATGCCGTAC
>NZ_CAJCKS010000308.1:0-2755 GCF_903970985.1 Pantoea sp. ME81
GTTTAGACTGTCCTATCTGATTCTATAGCGGACCTGCCATGAACCTGCGACACCTTCTTCCTGCCACTGCATTGCTGCTGAGCGGCTGTGCCACCATTGTCGGCACGGAAACGCAGCCGGTAAAAATCGACTCTGTCCCGCAAGGCGCGCGTTTCACCGTGCAGGATGAAACCGGCCGCGCAGTGGCGCAGGGCTACACGCCACAAACCGTCGAGCTGGCAAAATCCACTGGTAATTATTTTGGTAAAAAACACTATCAGGTGATGCTGGAGAGTCCGGGCTACGTGCCGGTGACGCTGCCGATCGAGGCCAGTGCCAACCTGTGGTATCTGCTGGGTAATATCCCGTTACTGGGCTTCCCCGGCTGGCTGCTGGTGGATCCGTTCTATGGCGGCATGTACGACCTGAAACCTGAACATCCTCAGCCACGTCTCAACGTGGTGGGTGCGCGCGGCGGTTAAACCGCATGGCGTGGTCGCGGCGCAATTTTTTGTGCATCTCCGAAGCAGGTATGTCGCTGAGAGATGCGCGATACACCGCGCTGCTAAGGTTCAACATCATCTTTTTGGTTAAAAGCGATAAATCACATAGCTGCCGTTTGATATTCAAGACGGCAGCGACAATGAGAGCCGATTTCAAGCTATTGTGCTGTCGGCTTCACCATGGCATGACCGGATTTATGCTGCGCCAGATACTGCTGCTGGAAAATGCACATGCGAATGGTATTGCGGTATTCACCATTGATGAAAAATTCGTGCTTCAGCACGCCTTCCACTTCAAATCCCAGTTTGGTGTAGATGTGAATCGCTTTCTCATTCTCCTGATCAACAATCAGGTAGAGTTTGTAGAGATTGAGCACCGAAAAGCCATAATCCATCGCCAGTTTAGCCGCCTGACTGGCTAAGCCTTTGCCCTGATGCCCCGGATCAATGATGATCTGAAACTCAGCGCGACGATGCACGTGATTGATCTCGACCAGTTCCACCAATCCCGCTTTTTGCCCATCGTGTTCAACGACAAAACGACGCTCTGTTTGATCGTGGATATGCTTGTCGTAGAGATCCGAGAGCTCGACAAAAGCTTCGTACGGCTCCTCAAACCAATAACGCATCACGCTGGCGTTGTTGTCTAACTGGTGCACAAAGTGCAGATCTTCTCGCTCAAGCGGACGCAATTTCACCGTCATACGGTGTTCCTTCTGTTGAAAAATTGGCGTGATTATAGCGCCATCCGCCGAAGGTTGCTTTCGCACCAGTGTGATCATCGGCATAGGGTTTATGCACCGTTTCAGTGCGCGATCTCAACCCCATCTCCCCATCACAATGGGCTTTCACAATCTGGCACAGCCATTGCTTGGCTTGTATAGATAAGACTATACAACCGTTGTTTTTCATCACCTTTATCAGGAGTGGAAGATGGGCAAGCCAGTGAAACTCGTTGTTCGTGCATTAACCGCCGCAGTCCTGTGCGCCAGTGCTTTAGGAGCACAGGCAGCCGACACCAAAGTCGCCATCGGTATTTCCGGCTGGACCGGATTTGCCCCACTGACGCTGGCCGATAAAGCTGGGATTTTCAAAAAGCACGGCCTTGATGTCGATGTGAAGATGATCCCGCAGAGCAGCCGACATCTGGCGGTGGCTTCCGGCACCATTCAGTGCGCGGCGACCACGGTAGAAACCTACATCTCCTGGAACGCCGCAGGCGTGCCGATTAAGCAGATCGTTCAGCTGGACAAATCTTACGGTGCCGATGGCCTCGCCGCCCGCAGTGACATCACCAGCATCAAAGATTTGAAAGGCAAAACCATCGCGGTGGATGCGCCCGGCACCTCACCGTATTTCCTGCTGGCGTGGATGCTGGACAAAAACGGCATGACGATGAAAGACGTGCGTCTCGCGACCATGGCACCGCAGGCGGCGGCACAATCTTTTGCTGCGGGTCAAAACGATGCGGCAGTGACCTATGAACCTTATCTCTCAGTGATCCGCAACCAGCCTAAGGCAGGCAAGATCCTCGCCACCACGCTGGATTATCCGATGGTCATGGACACGCTCGGCTGTACGCCAACGTTCCTGAAAGAACATCCTCAGGCCGCGAAAGCGCTGGTGGCCAGCTATTACGATGCGCTGGAGATGATCAAACAGCAGCCGGACAAGTCTAACGAGATTATGGGTGCAGCAGTAAAATCCACGGGCAAAGAGTTTGCGGAGTCAGCCAGTTATTTGCGCTGGCAGGGGCCGGAAGAGAACAAGAAATTCTTCAATGGCGAAATTGAAACCTTCAGTGATGAAGCCGGCAAACTGCTGCTGCGTGCAGGGGTGATCAAGAAAATGCCGGATGTGAAAAGCCTGTACGACGCCAGCTTTGTGCAGTAAGCAGGAGAAAGGAGATGGAGATGAGTAAAAGCCAACCCGTGACTCCGCCAGCAGCACTGCCGGAGGCGCCGCAGCGCTGGCACAATCCGTTAATGGTGCCGCTAAAAGCGATTTCGCTGCGCTTACGTATCGCGCTCGGCATAGCGTTTTTTGTGCTGTTTATCGCGGTGTGGACGTTGGTAACGTTGGGCGGCATGGTGTCGCCCACTTTCCTGGCCGATCCGCTCACCATGCTGCAGCAGGGAGTGGTGTTGTTCACCGAGTACAACTTCTCGCTGGATATCGGCATGACGGTGATGCGCGTGTTATCGGGCTTCCTGCTGGCGGCCGCGATAGGTGTGCCGCTGGGCATCATGATGGGCGCCTATAAAACCTGGGAA
>NZ_CAJCKS010000309.1:0-2661 GCF_903970985.1 Pantoea sp. ME81
TGGGTTCAGCGATTCTTGCCGCTGCCGCCAGTGGCGTATATTCCGACGTCACCTCGGCGATGGCCAGCATGACCACTGATGAAAAGCGCTGGCATCCCGAGCCGTCGTATTCCCTGCTGCATCAGCACCGTTATGATGCCTTTAAATTATTGCAGAGCAGCGCACGTAATATTCGTCAGATAAGCGAATAAACATCGAATAATATTCCAGTGCGCCGCACAAACGTCGGCGCACGGTTATTTTTCCCTGCCATTTCCTGCAAGATAAAATTTAATTTCTTCACTACTCAAGTTTACGCCACCGGGATACTATTTATCCCTTAGCTAGCGCCCTTCGCGCTGGCATTTTTATGCGTTTTTTAAGGCAAGGGGAGCAACATGTTTACCGGTATTAAGCCGTGGTTCGAGGTTCAGGCAACCGCATGAATATCATCAGTATAATTATGTCTGCAGGCAAAGCCTCGGTGGATGTCGCGTTGTACACGCTTATTCCTATCATGGTGGTGATGTTATTCATCATGAAATATCTGGAAGTCAAAGGCGTGCTGGATTTTGTGGTACGTCATTCCACTCCGTTATTAAAACCTTTAGGTATTACCGGACTGGCGTTATTTGCCCTGATTCAGCTTAACTTTGTCAGTTTCGCCGCGCCGCTAGCGGCATTAGCGATTATGGAAAAACGCGGCACTTCCGATCGCCATATGGCGGCCACGCTGGCGATGCTGTTTGCCATGGGGCAAGCCAACGCTTTTTATCCGTTGATTCCTGCCGGGCTCAACTGGAGTGCCGCGATACTCATCTCCATCTGCGGCGGGGTGCTGGCGGCAGCCACCACTTATCATTTCTTTGGGCGCAAGCTCTCGGATGCAGCGCTGCTCAATGAAGATGAAGCCGTTGCGAATAATGAAAGCAAAATGGGACTGATCGCCATCATCAACAGCGCGGGTGCGGACGCGATTCGTCTGGCGCTGGGATCGCTGCCGATGCTGATTCTCTCACTGTCGGTGGTGGGGATTTTGAAAGAGTCCGGCGGGATTGAGATGCTTACCCGGCTGGTTTCTCCGCTGCTGGACAGATTCAACATCTCTGAAGTGTATATTCTGCCTGCACTGACCAAATGCCTGGCAGGCGGCACCGCCTACTACGGCGTGGTAGCCGGGCTGGTCGAAAAAGGTTTATACAGTGCGCACAACATCAACGCCTCGGCGGGTTGGTTTATTCAGACCTTTGATTTACCGGGGATTGGTATCTTCCTTGGCCTGTCGAGTCGTTTCCCGCGTCTGTTCCGTTTCGCCGTGCCGGGCATCATCCTCGGCATTGCGCTGCGCGGTGTGGCACACGCTCTGATATTTTAATTAACCCTGGCGCTGAAAGACTTATTCAGCGCCTTGTTTAAATAACACTACAATTCCCGCGCGTTATTTTAAATTAACCCTATTCCTTTCATCGTTATTTTCACCAGTTGCATCAACTTTAATTATCGTACTATTATCACCAGCATAGTTTTGCACAAACCCATTAATCCCGATGAATTATCCGGTTAATTAATTCCTTAATTACATTGCAGGTAATATTCCTGTACGTCATCTATTGATACGCAGATAGGGTAGATCCATGAGCGGTAAGCAAATAACGTGGAATGGCGGGTTACAACCTGAAGCCATCGAGATTTTGTCACAAGACGGCGGTATGATCGTCAGCCCAACGAAAGTCGGTTACATCATCATGACCTCCGATAAAGCCGGGTTAGAGCGTAAGTTTGAAGCCAAGCAGCGCAAGCGCAACAAGCCAGGCGTGGTACTGTGTGGCTCGCTGGAACAACTGCGTTCTCTGGCTCAACTGACGCCGGAAATTGACCAGCTTTATCAGCAGCATTGGGATCAGGATATTTTGCTGGGCTGTATTTTACCGTGGCGCGAAGATGCGCTGGCGCGTATTCCGGCTGACGGTTCAAAAGAGCTGATGATGGATGGCCGCCAGACCAGTTGCTTCGTGATTAAATTTGGTCGCCCAGGCGAAAATATTGCGAAAGCGCTGTGGGAAGATCACGGGAAATTCTCCTTCGCCAGTTCAGCCAACCCATCAGGTCAGGGTAACCGTGGTTTGGTTGAAGGAATTGGCGAACGTATTGAATCGCGTGCCGATTTAATTATTGAAGCCAATGACTACGTGAAATCCATTCAGCCTAACGATGAAAATAAAGTGCGCTACGAACAAGGCGTAATGGTGTCGATGGTCGATAGCGAAGGTCGTCTGATTCCACAGCAAAACGGCGAGCGTAAAATCACCCCGTGCCCGGTATTGATTCGCAAAGGCCTGGATGTCGATAAAATCATGGCGTTGCTCTCGGACATCTTCCCGTCCTGGGATTACCGTCACGGCGATTACTACTGATGTAATAAGCCTGTTTCCCGGCGTGGGAAACAGGCTTCCCTGCTACCACTCCACGGTGATTTTGCCGAAGTGTCCCGCCGACTGCTGATGCTGGAAGGCCGCAGGCAGATCGTTCAGCGCACCATAACTGTCACTGATTACCGGGCGAATACCAGTTTGCTCTAACGCGCGCACGAAATCCTGCTGCTGACGACGATGGCCGACAATCAACCCCTGAATACGCGCCTGCTTTGCCATCAATGGCGAGGTGAGTATCACGCCTTCGAAC
>NZ_CAJCKS010000310.1:0-2659 GCF_903970985.1 Pantoea sp. ME81
GCCAGTCGCGCACGCCGAAATGAGGCCGGCAATATGGAAACACCCAATCCGGTGCCGACCAGACCGAGAATCGTCATCGCCTCGCCCACCTCCTGAGTAATAAAGGGTTTGATTTGATAACGGTGCAGCAGCGCCAGTGTTTCTCCGTACAGCGCGGTACCCCCCTGTGGATCAAAAAACACAAAGGGCTCGTTGGCCAGTGCCTGAATAGAGATCGATTCGGCATCCGCTAGCGGATGTGCCCAATGCACCAGCGCACACAACGGTTCACGCAGCAGCACCCGATGCTGTAAATCGCTCGGCAGCGGCGTGTTGCGCATCACGCCCAAATCCAGCCGACCCTCATGCAACGGTGCCAGCTGCTGGCGCGTGTTATTTTCCTGCATCGAAATATGCACTTCCGGCCAACGCTGACGAAATTGATAAAGCGCATCCGAAACCAGGCCGGTGAAGGGTGCGGAAGAGGTGAAACCAATACGCAGCTCGCCTTCCTGTCCACTGTGCACACGCGCTGCCCTACTGGCGGCTTGTTCAACCTGCAGCAGAATGACGCGCGCATCCTGTAAAAACAACTGACCAGCAGGTGTGATCTGCACGCTGCGATTAGTGCGGGTAAACAGCTGTGCGCCAATCTCCTGCTCCAGCTGCTGAATCTGTTGGCTGAGCGGCGGTTGGGAGATATTCAGCCGCTGCGCCGCGCGGCCAAAGTGCAGCTCTTCCGCAACGGCGATGAAATACCGCAGATGGCGCAACTCAATATTCATACTTTAAACGTCTCATTTGAGATTATTAATATATTGTACAACCTATTCCCATTTTCCTAAAGTAATCAGACCGTTCCTCATCTAAGGATATTCCGTGAGTCGCTCTTCCCAGGCAGTGACAATTCGTGAAGACGAGTTGTCCGCTAAGCCTGATTCAACCGTAGCCTCCTCCGAATGGATTGAACGTGGATCGCCGCAGTTTATGCGCGTCACGCTGGCATTATTCTCCGCTGGATTGGCCACCTTCGCGCTGCTGTATTGTGTGCAGCCGATTCTGCCCGTGTTGTCTCAGCAGTTTGGCGTCTCTCCCGCTGAGAGCAGTATTTCATTGTCACTCTCAACGGGTTTGATGGCGCTGGGCTTGCTGGTGACCGGCCCGCTCTCCGATGCCATCGGGCGTAAGTCGGTGATGGTCACTGCCTTAATGCTTGCCGCCATTTGCACGTTGATCTCAGCCACCATGACCAGTTGGCAAGGCATTTTGATGATGCGTGCACTGATTGGGTTGTCTCTTAGCGGTGTGGCAGCGGTCGGTATGACTTATTTAAGTGAAGAGATTCATCCCCGTGTTATTGCCTTCTCGATGGGGCTGTACATCAGCGGCAATTCAATTGGCGGCATGAGCGGACGCTTGCTCACCGGGGTGCTGACCGATTTCTTCTCATGGCGTTTAGCCATTGGGGTGATCGGTTGCTTCTCGCTAGCAGGCGCACTGATGTTCTGGAAGATTCTGCCGGCATCACGTCATTTCCGTCCCGCTTCGTTGCGACCGCGGAGTTTATTTATCAATTTCCGCCTGCACTGGCGCGACAAGGGTTTGCCGTTCCTATTTGCAGAAGGTTTCCTGCTGATGGGCGCGTTTGTGACGCTGTTTAATTACATTGGCTACCGTTTGTTGAGCGCACCCTGGTCGCTAAGCCAGGCGGTGGTGGGTCTGCTGTCGGTGGTTTATCTGACCGGCTCGTGGAGTTCTCCTAAAGCAGGCGCGATGACCAGCCGCTTTGGCCGTGGTCCGGTAATGATTGGCGCCACCGCCATTATGCTGGCTGGGTTGTTGCTCACCGCCTTTGATTCACTCTGGCTGATACTGCCCGGCATGATGCTGTTTACAGCGGGCTTTTTTGCCGCGCACTCCGTTGCCAGCGGTTGGATTGGTCCACGCGCACGCCGCGCCAAAGGCCAGGCATCGTCACTTTATCTGTTCAGCTACTACGTAGGTTCCAGCGTGGCGGGCACGTTAGGCGGTGTGTTCTGGCACAGCTATGGCTGGACGGGCGTGACGCTGTTCATCAGTGTGTTGCTGTTGCTGGCCTTGTTCGTCGGCTGGCGTTTACAGTGCCGAAAACTGTAATACCTTTCATCTAAACGACGGGGCCGCTGCGCCCCGCTTCTCGCTTAAGCCGTCAGAATCGCGCTTTCAACTAGTCCCACTTAAAACAAAACGACAATTCGTCGCTATAATCCATTTTATTCCAACAATAGTTAGATTTTCTTTTTTCACAGCAATGAGGACGTTAGATGCAACTCTATTATTACGTCGATAAGCATGCAGGCTATAACGACAACCATGTGGTACATGCAACAGGCTGCCCGTTCCTCCCTTCCGATGGTGCACGGCGCTTTCTCGGGACTTTCTACACCGCCACGGCCGCCATTCAACAAGCCCGTAAATTCTATTCCAATGCGATGGGATGCGAGCATTGTTGCCCGGTGGCGGTAAAAAAAAGCCTGACCACTCAGCATAGCGTGGCGCTAAAACACATGGTGCAACAGTTAAAGTTTTTAGTGAACGTCGCGGTACTGACCACCGGCTTTGATGCGCCGCATGTGGATCTTATCGCCATATTGCGCCCCACTGAATCGGTCAGTTTGTATCAACAGATTGTCGGGCGCGG
>NZ_CAJCKS010000311.1:0-2614 GCF_903970985.1 Pantoea sp. ME81
CACCGGCAAATGCTGCCAGCACACTGCACCTGCCACCATGATGGCGATCCAAAACAACAGCACGGCAATCGGCCGCTGCAAACAGCGTTCAGAGAAGGTCATGGCTGCATTACCGCCTTATCAATGTTGCTGGCGATTTGCACCGTCATGCCGGGGCGTAAGTTATTCGCACCTTCATTCACCACTTTAGTGCCTTGCGCGAGTCCATTGATCACCGCCAGCGACTGCTGCACGCGCAGCAGTGTAATGGTTTGTGCTTGCGCCTGGTTGTGCCCATCAATTACATAGACGAAGTGACCATCGGGGCCGTTTTGCACGGCTTGCGGCGGCAAAACTACGGCATCGGGCGTGACGCCCGCATCAACTTTGACGTTCTGGAATAGACCGGGCCACAGCAGGTGCTGATGGTTATCGAAGTGGGCTTTGAGCGTAATGGTGCCGCTGGTGGTGCTGACGCTGTTATCAATAAAGTCGAGGGTGCCTGGCGTCGGCTTACCGCTGGCGTCCTCCACCCAGACGGTCACCGGTCCCTGGGTTTGGGCTGCCAGTACCGGTTTCAAATCGTTCTCGGGCAGGGTAAACGCGACACCAATCGGATCGAACTGAATGAGTGATACCAGTGGTAAGGTACTGCCGGGTTGCACCAGGCTGCCGGGATGCACATTCAGCGCCCCGGTTTTTCCACCAACAGGTGCGGTAATGCGCGTATAGCCGAGGTTGACCTGTGCAGTTTGCACATCTTGCTGTGCGGCCTTGAACTGAGCCTGATACTGCTGAAGGTTACTTTGCAGCGTGTCCCAGTCAGACAAAGAGATGTAGTTTTTCGCTTTTAACAGGCGACCGCGTTGCAGATCATTCTGTGCTTTCACCAGCAACGCTTTGGATTCCCCTGCCGCGGCCACCGCCCGATCATAGGCGGCCTGCTGGCTGGCATCATCAAGCGTAAACAGTTGCTGCCCGGCTTTAACGAAATCCCCTTCATGGAAATCGACACTTTTCACCGTGCCAGTGAGTTGCGCCTGGATATCCACCTGGTTGAGTGGCACCACATGGCCCTGTGTTGCCAGCGTAATCGGCAGCGGTTTCACCGTGGCACTGATCATGCTCACCAGCACCGGGGCGTGGGCGGGTTTGACGGCCGCATCGGCCTGCTGTTTCGGCCAGAAATACCAGCCGCTTCCGCCAATGATCAAACCGACCATCAGCAGAAGAGAGTGTTTAGATTGAAAAGCCATGGTGCCTCGACGAGCGGAGTAATTTTCACAAGTTTATCGAAGGCCACCGAACAGAATGGAAAGAGGCAGATGACAAATTTGTCATCTTCAGATGCGCAGATACTTCAGTGGGTTACAAAAAGAAAAACGCCACAGTGTGGCGTTTTAGCGGGTGAACCAGATAGTCAGAAAACTCACGACGGCGAACAGGCTCACTGCAATCGCCAGATACTCGCTGGCGGGACGAACAAACATCGATTTCATAAAAATATCCTCGTGGTCATGAGGCTATTTTCGCGAATCAAGATTAACTCAACCTTAGGGCTAAACCCTGTGCGCCAGTTACCGCGAAAAATCAATTGTGCGTCCAGTAAGTGCCTGTTTCCGGGATGGGCAGAAATTGCTGGTTCATCTCCCGCAGCGTGTCATTGGGTGACATATCGTGGAACAGCTGTGGATGGAAAGTTTTGGCAAAAAATTCGGCGGCCAGCAGATGCCATGGGCTCATGTAGAAGTTTTGCCAGAAGGCGGCGGCGCGCTGCTGTTGCACGGCGGGCAGGGCCGAGACCGTGCTGTCCTGGGCTAACGCACGCAGGAAGGTGGTTTTGGCTTGTTCCGCATTCACCAGTGGCCCGAGTTGCAGCGCGCTGGTCTCTTCCGGGCCCGAAGATCCTGTGGCGATATAGATATCGGGATTAGCGGCAATCACTGCTTCCGGGTTGAGCTGACCAAACACGGCGGGGAAGCGACCGGCGGCAATATTGTCGCCCCCGGCGAAGGCGATCAAATCCGCCAGATTGCCATGCGCCACCGTGGTACAGCATTCGGCTTTCTTACCCAGATGTAATTGCAGCATCACTTTCGGCCGCGTACCGTGCCAGTTGGCTAAGCGATCGCGAATACGCTGCATATGCTGCTGATAGAACGCGATAAAGCGTTCGCTTTTGGCTTCATCATTGAGTGCTGCACCGAGCGTACGTAGACTGGCAACGGTATTCGTCAGCGGATCAACGCGAAAATCGAGAAACAGCACTGGAATATTCGCGGCCTGTAGCTGCAGCATAAACTGCGAGTTATTGGGCGGAGTACGCGCATACACCGGCAGGATCACCAAATCCGGCTGCAGGGCGATAATCTTCTCTACGTTCAGCTGCGAGAAGTTAGAGTTGCCAATCTGGGTAATCTTGCCAATCTCCGGAAAGGCTTTGACGTAACGATCCCAGGTCTGTTTATCCAGATTGCGCAGATCTGCAGGCCAGCCCACCACCCGTTTCGCAGGGCGATCGGAGGAGCGTGGTGTAGGGAAAGAGTGTACGACCTCGCGAGAATTCCGGTGGGAGCCTGCGTCTGAGAACAATACGACCACTTATAATGAGTACGACCCCATGCTATGCGACCAA
>NZ_CAJCKS010000312.1:0-2508 GCF_903970985.1 Pantoea sp. ME81
AGGGTTAGGTTGCCATGGATTTTAATTGGGTTATCATCAGGGCTTCCATCTGGTGCCTGCCGAACAATGCTGGTATCGCTCCATGGCGCCGCTGATGGCTGAAGTGCGAGCGCGCATCGGCGACGGTCCGGTGTATCTCAGCTATGACATCGACAGTTTCGATCCTGCATGGGCGCCCGGCACCGGTACACCGGAAGTGGGCGGCCTGACCTCGATGCAGGGGCTGGAGATTGTGCGCGGCTGTCGCGGACTCAATCTGGTCGGTGGCGATCTGGTCGAAGTGTCACCGCCGTACGATATCAGCGGCATGACCTCCCAGCTTGCAGCCAATATCCTTTATGAGATGCTGTGCGTATTGCCCGGCGTCCGTTACACAGAGAAGAAAGCATGACACAACAGAATTTGGTGTTTCCGGCGCGCGTGTTGCGCGGCGCGGGTGTGATCAATCAACTGGGCGAGATTTGCGCAGGGCTGGGCAAACGCGCCCTGCTGATCGGCGGCCATCAGGCATTGCAATCGGTGGAAGCGCAGGTGCGCGCTCAACTGCTGGCAGCCAACGTGACGCTGCTGGCGCAGGAGTGGTTTGGTGGTGAGACTTCAATCAATCAGATTAACCGTCTGGCGGCGATCGCTACCGAACTGCAAGCTGACGTGATTATCGGTGTCGGCGGCGGTAAATCGCTGGATACCGTAAAAGCCGTGGGAGCGCAGTTGGGCTTGCCGTTTATCACCATCCCGACCATTGCCGCCACCTGTTCGGCAGTGACACCATTGACCATTCGCTACGACGATAACGGCAATTTCTTCGATATTTTCCCGCTGCCACAGGCACCGGCGGCAGTGATCATCGACAGTGAGTTGCTGGCTAAAGCCCCTGCTCGCTGGCTGGCTGCTGGTCTGGGCGACACCCTGGCAAAATGGTATGAGTTCCGCGCGGTGAGCGTCCGCCATCCGGCACGTGAAGGCAATGCATTGTCATCATTGGCTCATAGCCAGATTTGCTATGACGTGATCGCGGAACACGGCCCGGCGGCCTATGCGGCGGTGTTGCGCGGCGAAAGCAGCGCCTCATTGGACCAGGTGCTGGATGCGATCTTTACCTGGGCCGGATTGACCTCGCTGATGAGCAACGGCGCCCACGCAGCGGCTTCACATGCGATTTATGAAGGTTTTACCTTCTGCGATAAGACACGTGAGTTTGGTCATGGCCTGCTGGTTGGCTTTGGCAACTTGTGCCTGCTGGCGCTGGAAGATCGCAGCGATGAAGAGGTGCTGGATGAGATGCGTCTGGCGCGCGATTGCGGTGTGCCATTGACGCTGCGTGAGATTGCCGAGTTGGATGATGCCGAGCTGGCGCTGATTGTGCGTGAATCCGTGCATGCACCGGATATGGAGAATATGTCGGTCGAAGTGACTGAAGCCCGTCTGCTGGAGGCAATGCAGCGGATTGAAGGGTTGGCTGTTCGGGTTTAAACCTGGGGTCAGTGGTAAGTGCGGGCGCTTTGCCGCAGATAATCAGCAGTGCCGAGCAAAGTGAGTCTGCCTGGAGGGCCCGCAGGATGCGGGCGAATTGGGTGAAGACAGGGATTAATGCGTCAAAAGACGGGAAGACCATAAGAACTAAAAAATTAAGATTATCCAGCCTCTTCTCAGCTAGTAGCAGATTATGTTTCCTTAAACAAATTCAGAAAATATTAATATCGTTATTTGTGTAAAAGATTGCTGAGGCTTGCGCAAAGAAGGCCTCAGCAAGCAGTGCTTTAATAGAGCCATATACAGCTGAGAACAAGATGAAACTAATTTCGGCTATTCTGCCTTCACAAGAAATTTCGGATGAATTTCTCGTCTAGAAAATAACGCGTCCGAGTGGAACGGGGTGGCACCAGCGCGCCTTATATTCGCCAGAGAGCGCGCCGTAAGAATAGTACAGCGTCTGATTATTCTCTCGGGCATCCTGATAAAGCGACGTGAGGTTTTTCCACATGATCATGGTACCAAGCGCGCCGGCATTTTCATCCATGCGGTAACCGATATTGATGAAGTCAACGAACGTGCCCGCCACGCCTGACACCGATAGCAGTAACTGAATAGCTACGGGCTCCTCATTTAAAAACATTACGTGCCCTTTAAAATGCTGCTGGAACTCGCGGAAAAACGCACGGTTAACATCCCTGTCTTTTAGACTCCGCTGACGTCTGGCCTCAAAAAGCGTCTCATAGATTTCGAATATGTGCTCTCCGTCAAGCAGGCTGACGTTGATAAAGGTGCCACCGCCTTTAAGAAAGTTTCGTAATTCCCGCTCTCGAGTCGAAACGGTCTTTTTTGAGTAATCCTGCGCCGGATCTTTAGCAAATGCAGCCTGTCGCTTACTGAAAACGTTATAGGAGGTATTCAGAAATCGGTTGTACTGCAGATGATGAATACACCTGGAGCGGAAAGGCAGAATAACCCGGCTCTCCACCGCGCTACTGAGAGGGACATAAATGGATGAAGAAGGGATAGGCAGGC
>NZ_CAJCKS010000313.1:0-2467 GCF_903970985.1 Pantoea sp. ME81
ATCAAAGGCTTGATGCTGGCTTAAACGCTCCTGCCACAGTAACTCCGCTTCCTGCCTGTTCACTGTAATCAGTGGTTTTAGCGCCATAATACGGGCAAATTGACGCTCACCGATGTCAGCCAAACGCGGACCGAAATCCACCAGCAATTGATAGTTATGCGCCTGCTGTTCAAGCCAGTCGATCAGCACATCGCCGCTTTTGCTGGTCAGTTGATAGCCAGACAAGTAGATCCAACGCTGCGCGGGTTGTGGCAATGTGCCCAGCAGTTCGGCATCCCACAGATTTTCGACACCGCTAACCGACAGAAAAGTGCGCTCACCATCCGGCTCCACCAGTGCCAGACACCAGCCATTGTCTCCTTTGCTGGTTTCCAGCACGCTGTGAATGCCATATTCCATCAGCTTCTGCCGCACAATACTGGCCCAAATGCCGTTACCCAGCGGCAGCGCGTTGATGGATGGAATGCCCAACCGATGCAACGCGATCGCTACATTCAACGCACAACCGCCCACGTTGACGCCCTGCTGGTGGAGTTCAATATCACTTCCCCGATGCGGTAACGAATAGGCATCAGCAATCACGTCCACCACAGCGGCACCAACCACGCACACCGGCAGACGTCCTTCCAGCCGGTTCAGGTCATCAGGCGTCAGCATAAACGGCCTCACGCTGCTGACGGAAACGCATGAATGCGTTGCTATAGCGAGTGAAATCCAGCGCGTTGGCAGCATCCAGTTCGGCTTTTAACTGTGAATCAATCCCATCAATGCCATGCAGCGCTCCGCAAATGGCCACCGCCATCGCGCCGATGGTATCGGTATCGCCACCCAGATTGGCACAAAGAATGGCGCAGCGATTTGGATCGGTGTTGGCCAGCTCAACCATTGAAATTGCAGCTGGAACCGATTCGATGGTGGCCGTCCCGGTGCCTACCAAATCATAAATCTGCTGCATCGTTGACTCCACGCCTCTGCCCTGCGCCACAACGCTCAGCGCCAGCTCAACACGCGCGGCCATGGATGCGCTAAAGGTCGTGACGCGTTTTTCCTGAGCAGCGCGCGCAATCGCAGGCAGCTCATCGCGGATGGATGTCCAGCTTGCGCCGTCAATGGCTCGTGAAACCGCCCAGGCAATCACCACTGCACCCGCGATGGCAATATCAGATTTATGCGTAGGACTGGATGCCAGTGCGACGGCGTCAATAAAGGCGTCCAGATCTTTGGCTGGCAACAGGCAACCTAGTGGCGAAACGCGCATCGCCGCGCCATTGGTCATGCCGTTGTTCTCGAGTTGCGTCACTGGCGTTCCCATTTTCAGTGCATTCAGGGCTATTTTGGATGTGGGTCCCAATACGTTTTTGTTGAAGGCATCAAACTCCTCTGCCCAGCGCAGGATATTGGCACCAATGGTCTCCGCGTTGATATCGCCATCATGCGTGACTATCGCATCTGCCAAAGCCAGCGCCATCGACGTATCGTCAGTAAATGCCGCACGGCCAAAATAACAGGCGGCATTGTTTTCGGCAGGCCCCGGCAGAAAACCATCAATCCAGCCAAAATGCTGCTTAACGCGACTGCGCGGCCACAATTCCGATGGCATGCCCATCGCATCGCCCAGTGCCTGACCATAGAAAGCGCCTAAAATCCGTTTTTCCTGGAGTGTCATTGTCATCATTACATCTCTTATTTATGGCTATCAGCGGTGGCTGATTGCTCGAAAGCGGTTAATTCTTCACTGCGTTTTTTGCCATCGCGGAACAGCACGATGAAGGCGATGGTGATAATGATGATCATCACGCTGCCAAACATCCACATGCCCGCCCAGTTGAACGTTTGGCCATTGCGTGGCTGGTCGTAAGCGAACATCTCCTGCATCAAATATCCGCCGAGACGATAGCCCAGCAAGCTGCCAATCCCCTGGCATGCAAGCGTGATCAGGCCCTGTGCTGCGTTGCGCATCGCGACCGGTGCTTTTTTATCAACGTAGATGTAAGCCGTGATGAAGTAGAAGTCATAACTGACGCCGTGCAGCAGAATGCCCATAAACAACAGGCCAATCGTCAGGGCATTTTGATCGCCGCCGAACACAAAGAATATGTAGCGTAGCGCTGCGGTGGTTAAGCCAAGCAGCAACACTTTGCCGATGCCAAAGCGCTTGATAAAGAATGGCAGTGCCAGCAGGAAGAAGATCTCCGATACCTGACCCAGCGTCATCCAACCGGTGGCGTGTGGCAGGCCCACCTCCGTCAGGTAGCCTTCAGCAAAGATGTAGTAAAACGCCAGCGGCATGCTGAACAGGAATGAGCAGACGAAGAACACCAGGAAACTGCGATCTTTCAGGAGATGCAGCGCATCCAGCCCCAATGCCACACGCAGGCTAAATTTGCCGGTGCTTTTCGGCTCGGTTGCCGGCAGCATCAGCGAAAAGATCCCCAATACCAGTGAACTGGCAGCTGTGATCAGCAGC
>NZ_CAJCKS010000314.1:0-2435 GCF_903970985.1 Pantoea sp. ME81
ACCAAGGTTGAACGCCGCGATATTAAACGACGGCCCCAGCACAGGTGCATTTTGGGTGGCATGCATTGCCTGGACCTGTAACGGGGTGATTGCTGAAAACATCGCGGCACCAAATAAGAAAACCAGCAGTGCGGTTATCACTTTGAATCCGGCAAACAACCCCAGCGCAACCAGCACGGTCAGGACGATCGCCAAGGTGACCAGGATGCCAAGTCGCAGGTTAAAATCTGTGAGACGCCCGCCTAACGGATTGCCCACCACCATCCCCACGCCAAACACCAGCAGTAGCCAGGACACCGCACTCTCAGGGAAACCTGTCACCTGAGTCAGCAAAGGCCCAATATAAGTTAATGCGGTGAAAATCCCGCCAAATCCAATAATCGTTATTAGCATGGCTTTAAGCGCCTGGGGTTGCAGTAGCACCCGGAACTCTGACGCCAGATGTTGAGGTTTGGCACTTTTGATGTCAGGTATAAACACCATCATCGCCAACATCCCCAAAACACCCAGAGCGGAACAACCGATAAAAGTACTGCGCCAGCCAAAGTGTTCGCCCATTAACGTTCCCAGTGGCGTACCGAAAACATTGGCTAATGTCGCCCCAAGGAACATGGCCGCGATAGCGCTGGCCTGTTTCTCTTTGCTGACTAGCTGTGTGGCAACGACCGCGCCTAATCCAAAGAATGATGCATGTGCCAACGCAGCAATAACACGCGCCAGTAGCAAATATTGATAGCTGGTTGCGAGAGCACAGGCAAAATTTCCCGCCACATACAGCAACATCAACATCACCAACGCATTTTTACGTTTAAAGCGCACCATTAAAGGTGTGAGCAACGGAGCGCCGATCACCACACCCAACGCATAGGCCGTCACCAACATCCCTGACGAAGCAACGCTAATTGACATGTCGTGGCTGATGTTGAGCAGCATGCCAACAATGACAAATTCAGAAGTACAAATAGCAAACGCACCCACCGTCAGCGCAAATAAAGCAATCGGCATATTCACATCCTATTCATAGGGTTAGCAGACAACCCACTGTTGTCTGCTGCTGTGAATCTATTGTTGCCGCTGGAGGCGTCGGGATAAATGGACGAAGGCTTACAGGATTAGAAATTTAAACTTTCTAATTGAGATGTTCTGGTCTTTCCGTTCTAAAACCCAAGCCAATTAAACGACCGAACAGATGGCGCAAGAACGGGAAACGGCTGATCATCTGCGGCACCTTACTCGGCGTAGTGCGCTTACGTTTATTACTGCTCATTTTGATTTGCAGGAATTGCGTGGCGACCGTGGGGAACTGTCTGCGCTGCTGAACTTTTTGCAGATCGCGCAAAGTGACTTCTCCTTTTTTCAGCGGTTGCGTGAGGAAATTCGCCGTGGCTACCGCATCCTGAATCGCCAGATTGACGCCAACCCCGCCAATCGGCGACATCGCATGGGCTGCATCACCAATGCACAGCACACCGGGCTTCATCCACTGATCCAGCCGGTCGATGCGAATCGACAACAGCTTCAATTTGTCCCAACCGTCGAGCTCCGCCATACGCTCAGCGCTGAAGGGTGCGACTTCAGCCATAGCCTGTTTTAGCGTCTCCGGACCGGCAAGCTTTAATGCGTCAAACTCTCCTTTTTGGATGGTGTAGCCGCACTGCCAGTAGTCACCGCGATCAATCACAATGAAATTCTGCTTTGGCCCTTTATGACCCATACCCCATTCGGGATCGGTTTCCTGTTTGTACAACCGGAACCACAGCACATCACGGGATGAGCCGAAGCTTTTGCTCTGTAATCCGGCTTTGGTACGTACCTGCGAGTTACGCCCATCCGCGCCAATCACCAACGAGGTATGAATGATGCGCGCATCGTTACCCTGTAACGTTTTAACACCCGACACCACACCCTCTGCATAGATCAAATCATCAAAAGCGGTGGATTGTAAGAGCGTGAAGCCGGGAAAAGCGGCCGCTTTGCTCGCGAGAAAATTGAGGAAATCCCATTGCGGCATAAAGGCAATAAAGCGGCACTGCACCGGCAAGCGCGAGAAATCAGCCATCGTGATCTCCTGACCAGCCACTTCTGCCTGTAATTTTTCGGCTCTCTGATGCGGTAAGGTCAGAAGCTCATCCAGCAACCCGAGATGGCGCATGATCTCCAGCGTAGAGGGATGGATGGTATCGCCACGAAAATCGCGCAGGAAGTCGGGATGTTTTTCAATCACCACGACGCTTAATCCTGATCTCGCCAGTAAATAACCCAGCATTAATCCTGCTGGTCCGCCGCCGACGATACAACAGTCGGCGGTGAGTTCTGTTGGTTGCATCCTGACCTCAGCATAAAGCAATTGATGATAATCGTTATCATTTATATAGCATCGTGTTGAGGTTTAGGTGGGAATAAATGCCGCAGTATCTGTCAGTACATAACTGCAT
>NZ_CAJCKS010000315.1:0-2389 GCF_903970985.1 Pantoea sp. ME81
GCTGAAACTGTATGACCCATCGCGACACCGAGCGGTTGCGCCATCGGGAACGTCATTATTTTGCGTATGTGCAGGACGATGAATCGATTGTCCTTCGCTGTTGATGTAACTGCCTTGCTCAATCAGTTCAACATGCTTTTTGGCGTGAGTGGGCATGCTGACAAGCAACAGCATAAGTGTGATAACAGAAAGCGTTTTCATATTCTCATAAAGGAGGAAAGAGGATAGGACGTTATCGGCAGGAAGGAAGAAAGCTTAAATAAACATCACTAATGTAAGCGAAGCGTAAAAAAGCAATGATGAGAATGATAGTTAATATCATTTAACTTGTTCGGAATTGTCTGGATTGATAAAGTGATCGCCGTCCCGCACAGAGCTAACGCCTTTAATGAGCGCCGGAGATAAGCGCCGGACGGGACTTTCATCAGGGCTGCAGGACGCAGCCGCTTTTGAAATTTATTGAGATTTTCTGGCAGACAATAAAAACATCATTGGACGGTCGCGTTCTTCTTCTAAGCCCGGATTCTGCTTTACCTGCTCATCGGTAGGCCCCCATTCATCAAGATGCACAATCTCGAATCCGGCACCAATCAACGCATTAATCCAGCTGGCCAATTTACGATGCTGCTTCTTCACGCCATCGGCAAACCAATTGCTGATGCGCTCACCTTCCTGTTGGTAATGGTTGATCGGCCAACTGCGTTGCTGTTGGTCATCCACAATCCACTGCTGCTGATGCGGGGCGGTATAAATAGGGTGTTCGCAGGAGAAGATCAGCATACCGCCAGGTTTTAATGCCTCGAACAGGGTGGTGAATAACGGCTCGATGTGACTCAGGTAATGTAATGCCAGTGAGCTGTAGGCAAGATCATAGGTTTTATCGAGCTGCAGAGTGTCTAAATCCGCACGTTGATAGCGAATGTTCGGTGAAGAAGTCATGGCGGTCGCTTGTGCCAGCATCTTTTCTGAAACATCAATCCCCAGGACTTCACGGGCACCATGCTGCTGCGCGTAACGGCAAAACCAGCCGTATCCACAGCCTAAATCAACGACGCGTAAGTCATTCAGATCGGGCAGCATCGCTCGTAATGCGGGCCACTCAGGTGCGCCATCCAATCCTTCCACTGAGCGGGGTAAAGTAGCATAACCGGCAAAGAAGGTGGGGTTATCGTAAATGTTCTGGCTCATATTGGCTCCTTTATATGAATCGAAAGGAGTTTAGGTGTTTAGCGCGACAGGAAACAGCGATTAGCCCACAAACAGCAGATGCACCAAACGCGCCAGCGATTCCAGCAGCAACAGGCTGCCGAGAAATATAAACACCAGTACACCGATAAATTGTTTACGGCTGCTCACGCTGCTCACTCCCCTGGCTTCATCTCACCGGACTATACTTTATGCCGGGTTCACTAAACTTCCAGTCAACCGGGGAAGATTACATGTTTTACCAAACGGTGAGTGCCAAAACGTGGCGTAACATTTGGGTGGTGGGCGATTTGCATGGTTGCCGCGCTCAACTGGACTCGCAGCTCATTCTGCATGACTTCGACAAAGAGCGAGACCTGCTGCTGTCGGTAGGGGATTTGATCGATCGCGGTCCCGACAGCCCCGGCTGCTTACAGCTGTTGCAGGAGCCTTGGTTTCGCTGTGTGCGCGGTAATCATGAACAGATGGCGTTGTCGGCGCTGGAAGGGCAAGACCCTATGCTGTGGATGATGAACGGCGGTGACTGGTTCTGGCAATTAAAAGGGGCGGATTTAATTGCGGCGCGCCATGCGCTGAAACGCTGTGCCGATCTGCCGCTGATTTTGCACCTGGAGTTAGCCGACCGCGTGGTGGTGATCGCCCATGCCGACTATCCATCCAGCCATTATGAGTTGGGTCAGGACGTGGACTGGCATCAGGTGGTGTGGAGCCGCGATCGTCTCGGCCGCCATCATCGTGGCGCTTCCGCCAGTATTGACGGTGCGAGCGATTTCTATTTCGGCCACACGCCACTGGAACAGCCGCTCAATGTGGCGAACCAGCATTACATCGACACCGGCGCAGTGTTCGGTAATCGCTTAACGCTGGTTCAGCTTCAATAGAGTTAACGGAACAAACGCCCGTCACGTACCAGTTCGCGTGGGTAGCTGTTTTTGATGCGGTTACTGACTTTCTTGGCTAAACCCAATGGCTGCTGCTGATAGGTGACAATCACTTCATCGCGAGTTGGTGCGGTTTCAGGATGAATATCCTGGCCGCGATACCAGCTTTCTGCTTCCGTTTCCGTCAATTCGAAATCCAGTGCGCTGCCCGGTTTAGTCAGGGCAACCACCGCTTCATGCTGCCAGCGATAGCCTTTCGGGAAGGTCTCTGCCAGCTTCAGACCGATGCGCGAGAACCGCAC
>NZ_CAJCKS010000316.1:0-2376 GCF_903970985.1 Pantoea sp. ME81
GCTCTTTAACAATTTATCAGACAATCTGTGTGGGCACTCGCAGGATTGATATCAGCGTCTCCGGACGTAAAAAATATCAAGTCTCACGAGTGAACACATAATGAAATTCATTATGACGTTTTACAGATGAGCATCGCTGCACTTGTTGCAGCAAATCAAACTTTAAATTGAAGAGTTTGATCATGGCTCAGATTGAACGCTGGCGGCAGGCCTAACACATGCAAGTCGAACGGTAGCACAGAGAGCTTGCTCTCGGGTGACGAGTGGCGGACGGGTGAGTAATGTCTGGGAAACTGCCCGATGGAGGGGGATAACTACTGGAAACGGTAGCTAATACCGCATAACGTCTTCGGACCAAAGTGGGGGACCTTCGGGCCTCACACCATCGGATGTGCCCAGATGGGATTAGCTAGTAGGTGGGGTAATGGCTCACCTAGGCGACGATCCCTAGCTGGTCTGAGAGGATGACCAGCCACACTGGAACTGAGACACGGTCCAGACTCCTACGGGAGGCAGCAGTGGGGAATATTGCACAATGGGCGCAAGCCTGATGCAGCCATGCCGCGTGTATGAAGAAGGCCTTCGGGTTGTAAAGTACTTTCAGCGGGGAGGAAGGCGATGGAGTTAATAGCTTCATCGATTGACGTTACCCGCAGAAGAAGCACCGGCTAACTCCGTGCCAGCAGCCGCGGTAATACGGAGGGTGCAAGCGTTAATCGGAATTACTGGGCGTAAAGCGCACGCAGGCGGTCTGTCAAGTCGGATGTGAAATCCCCGGGCTTAACCTGGGAACTGCATTCGAAACTGGCAGGCTAGAGTCTTGTAGAGGGGGGTAGAATTCCAGGTGTAGCGGTGAAATGCGTAGAGATCTGGAGGAATACCGGTGGCGAAGGCGGCCCCCTGGACAAAGACTGACGCTCAGGTGCGAAAGCGTGGGGAGCAAACAGGATTAGATACCCTGGTAGTCCACGCCGTAAACGATGTCGACTTGGAGGTTGTGCCCTTGAGGCGTGGCTTCCGGAGCTAACGCGTTAAGTCGACCGCCTGGGGAGTACGGCCGCAAGGTTAAAACTCAAATGAATTGACGGGGGCCCGCACAAGCGGTGGAGCATGTGGTTTAATTCGATGCAACGCGAAGAACCTTACCTACTCTTGACATCCAGAGAACTTAGCAGAGATGCTTTGGTGCCTTCGGGAACTCTGAGACAGGTGCTGCATGGCTGTCGTCAGCTCGTGTTGTGAAATGTTGGGTTAAGTCCCGCAACGAGCGCAACCCTTATCCTTTGTTGCCAGCGGTCCGGCCGGGAACTCAAAGGAGACTGCCAGTGATAAACTGGAGGAAGGTGGGGATGACGTCAAGTCATCATGGCCCTTACGAGTAGGGCTACACACGTGCTACAATGGCGCATACAAAGAGAAGCGACCTCGCGAGAGCAAGCGGACCTCATAAAGTGCGTCGTAGTCCGGATTGGAGTCTGCAACTCGACTCCATGAAGTCGGAATCGCTAGTAATCGTAGATCAGAATGCTACGGTGAATACGTTCCCGGGCCTTGTACACACCGCCCGTCACACCATGGGAGTGGGTTGCAAAAGAAGTAGGTAGCTTAACCTTCGGGAGGGCGCTTACCACTTTGTGATTCATGACTGGGGTGAAGTCGTAACAAGGTAACCGTAGGGGAACCTGCGGTTGGATCACCTCCTTACCTGAAGATACCTTCCCGCGAAGTGCTCACACAGATTGTCTGATAGAAAAGTAACGAGCAGAAAAAACCTCTACAGGCTTGTAGCTCAGGTGGTTAGAGCGCACCCCTGATAAGGGTGAGGTCGGTGGTTCAAGTCCACTCAGGCCTACCAAATTCGCACTCATGCGGCGTTATGTACTCAGTCGTTTACCCAACAGTAAACGTCCTTCGTACATGCCTTGCCTGAGCACGAATTACCGTTTTCAAAAAACGGGACTCCTGGTGAGTGGTAGTAGTGGTCTCTGCAGTAACTGTATGGGGCTATAGCTCAGCTGGGAGAGCGCCTGCCTTGCACGCAGGAGGTCAGCGGTTCGATCCCGCTTAGCTCCACCATTACAGTGACTCAAAACAATACTTCAGAGCGTACCGGCAACGGTGTGCTGCGAAGTATTATGCTCTTTAACAATCCGGAACAAGCTGAAAATTGAAACGACACGTCGCGTTCATTCTCCGTAATAAGAATGAAGCTAACGATGTGTTCGAGTCTCTCAAATGCTTGCAGTCTGCATGCGTTGTAAAACGCCTGTGGGTTGTGAGGTTAAGCGACTAAGCGTACACGGTGGATGCCCTGGCAGTCAGAGGCGATGAAGGACGTGCTAATCTGCGTAAAGCGTCGGTAAGGTGATATGAACC
>NZ_CAJCKS010000317.1:0-2337 GCF_903970985.1 Pantoea sp. ME81
GAAATTACGTTATAACATAACAATACACATTTAAACACAGATCGCCCGCGGGGATAAACGGTTTGCGCGGGTGTTTATGACAAATTGACACTGCATGCTCGGGCATGACTGGGTTATGCTGAAACCGAATCTGAACCCTCAAGGAGAAACGGAAATGCCAGAAATCGTTGTCTATGCTGCGGAAGGCCGCACGGTTGAGCAGAAGAAGAAGTTGCTGAAAGCGGTGACTGCCGCAGTCGCGGACTCGTTTGAGATTGATGCCAATTCGGTGACGGTCTCAATCATTGAAACGCCTAAGCATCATAAATCTAAAGGCGGCGTGCCGTTTGATGAGCGGTGATTAGATATTTGAAACATAAAAGCCCCGATGGGCTTTTATGTTTTACAGGATGAAAACCGCTGGACCTTTATCTTCAATGGTATTGAGGATACGCAAAGCCGCTTTATTGGGTTTACTCTCGTTACGTTCCCACTTTGAAACACTCTCAACTGACATGCCTGTAGTCATTGCCAGCGCCGCCTGCGACATCTTCCATCTTAAGCGTACCGCTTTAATCTCAATCCCAGACATAGCGCGTACTGGAGGGATATTACGAGCTTCGATCGCCGCACTGATTTCCGCAACCGTCTCACCCTGAACAACGCCCAATTGGTTATAGCGCTGCGCCATATCGTGGATTTTCTTTAAGCGTTCAGTCATCACAAGTTACCTCGATTAGTTCTTTTAACTTAATCAACTCCCGGACCTTCTCATCTGACATCGCAATAAAATCCCGAGCGATACGGCAATAAGCATCAATTTCATCATCTTCAAGTTCTTTGCCTTTCTTCTTTGATAGCTGACTTTTCAAGTACATATCAAAGAAATAAATGTTGTTGCCATAATTGAAGAAAACAATGCTACGCGCGCCGTCAGATGCCCCCACACCAGGCAACCCGAGTCGTTTTTTGAACGTGTAACGTCCTAATGGGTCTCCATGTAATCCCGCAAAATTGACTTTGCAGCTTTACACAAAATTTTATCATTGATGCGTGCATTACATCTCTCTTCCTGAAATTCTGGCGTCAGGTAAATGCCCATTTACCCCTCCTTGCCTTAAAATATCCGTAAGCGTGACTATAGTCTTCGTTACGGGTTAGGTCAAATTATAAGCGAAGGGATTGGTTGAATCTAAGTGCTAATAACCGCAATAACATGTGGTTAAAGTCGCTACGCGAACGGTGAAAATTCAGTATCATATCTCACCCCTGGCTAACCCAATAGAGTGCTCAGCCCGCTATGACTGAACAGAATCCGCTGTTTTCGCGGCTTACCACCACACTGGCTGAAGAGAGCCGTACGCCGTTGTACAAGCGCTTTGCCGCCGCCATCAAAGAGGCGGTGCGTGATGGCATCCTGGTGCATGAAGAGATCCTGCCCGGTGAGCGGGAATTCAGCCAGTCGCTCAGCATCTCGCGTATTACGGTGCGTAAAGCGATGGATGAGCTGGAAAAAGAGGGAGTGGTGTTTCGTTCACGCGGTTACGGTACACAGATTTGCAGCCAGTTTGAGTATTCGCTGAAAGAGCCCAAAGGTTTGTCGCAGCAGGCGGTTTTACGCGGTAAAAAGCCCGATACGGTGTGGATTAATAAGAGCAAAATTCAGTGCAGCGCGGAGATCGGTGAAAAACTGGGATTAAGCAAAGGTAGCGAAGTCTACTTGCTGAAGCGTATTCGCTATGTCGATCAGCAGGCTGTATCGGTAGAAGAATCCTGGGTGCCGGCACACTTTATTGCGGATGCCGATGACATTGGGATTTCTTTGTATGATTACTTTAACAAGCAACAGATTTTGCCTGTTAAGTCCCAAAGCAGAGTGAGTGCCCGCATGCCTGATGAAGCGCTCCAGCAGCAGATTGCCCTGCCCGCCAATGTCCCTGTGTTAGTGATTAAACAGCTGGCACTTGACGCGCAAGGCAATCCTTTGGAGTACAGCATCAGCTACTGCCGCAGCGACATGTACGTCTTTATTGCTGAGTAAGTCTTTGCTGCCAATAGCTCTGCAGCGTAGCGCGATCGGGTGCACAATCACCACCGCGTTGCGACACCACATAAGACGCCACGGCATTACCCAATGCCACACTCTCGGCCAATGACCAACCTGACGCGAGCCCGGCTAACACTCCTCCCGCATGGCTGTCACCGGCGCCAATCGTGTCGACCACTTGCGTTGCCAGAGCAGGGATCCAGCCCTGCGAATCCGCATCGATATAACCTGCGCCATCACTGTCTAAACGCACCACCAGCGCAGCGCCAAAGTGTTGTTGCCATTGAGCCATTAACTGACGGGCATCAAAG
>NZ_CAJCKS010000318.1:0-2315 GCF_903970985.1 Pantoea sp. ME81
CGACGCTCATCCGGTTCAGGCTGGCCGTATCGGCATCCACCATCTGGCCCACCAGGTACGAGTTTTCACGCAGCTGCGGCCAGCAACGTTCATTGGCGACGGCGGTGCCAATCATCGCATCGCTGTGACCAATAATGTATTTGGTGCCCGCCTGAATCGAAATATCGATGCCATGCTCCAGCGCGTTAAACAACACGCCCGCCGCCCAGGTATTATCAATCATGATGATCGCGTCGGGCGCTTTCGCGCGCACGGCGGCGACGATGGCGGGAATGTCCTGCACTTCCATGGTGATGGAGGCGGGAGATTCGAGGAATACCACACGCGTATTTGGCTGAACCAGTTCACTGATTTCGCTGCCGATGCAGTGATCAAAGAACGTGGTGGTGACATTCAGCTTACTGAGAATTTTGGTGCAGAAATCTTGCGTCGGTTCATACACGGCGCCGCTCACCAGAATGTGATCGCCCGCTTCGACAAAAGAGATAATCGCATTAGATACCGCAGCCGCTCCGCACGGATAAAGCGCACAGCCTGCGCCGCCTTCCAGTTCGGTCATGGCGTCTTGCAGCGAGAAGTGGGTGAGGGTGCCACGGCGACCATAAAAAAGCTCGCCCGATGCACGACCTGCCGTCGCCCGTTTTTTGTCAGCAACCGTGTCAAAAACCAGTGAAGATGCGCGCTGAATGACGCTGTTAACTGAGCCCTGAGTGTAACGTTTGCTTCGTCCCGCGCTAACCAGCGTGGTATCAATTTTATTCGTTGCCATCACTGCCTTTCCTGACACTTACCACAAAACATCCACGTTACCACGAAACACCGCAGTGGGTTGACCCTGATTGCGGATTATCGGAGTCAGTCGATGAATTGGCCGGGCAAAAGCGCGTCCCTGCGATTTCGCGTTACATCACACCCATGACATGCGGCAGCCACAGCGATAGCGCGGGCACGTAAGTGATCAGCATCAGGATGAAAAACAGCGTGACGTAGAAGGGCAGCATGGCCGTCACCACTTGCTCAATTTTCTGTTTACTGACGGCGCTGGCAACGAACAGCACGGTACCGACCGGCGGGGTGATCAGACCGATACCCAGGTTGGTCATCATAATCATGCCAAAATGCACAGGATCGATGCCCAGACTGGTGGCAACAGGCAGCAAGACAGGGGTTAAAATCAGAATAATAGGGGCCATGTCCATCAAGGTGCCGATCACCAGCAGTAACACATTGATGCACATAAGAATCACGTATTTATTATCAGAGATGCTGGTGAAGGCATCGGTGATCATGGTCGGCAGTTGCATAAAGGTCATCACTGCGCCAAAGCCCGCCGCAAAGGCAATCAATACCATCACAATGGTGACGGTTTTGATGGTACGAAACACCAGAATATGCAGCTGATTCCATTTGAAATCGCGATAAATAAACATCGTGACAAAAAACGCCCACAGGCAGGCGATCGCAGCGGATTCCGAAGCGGTAAAAATGCCGGAAAGAATACCGCCCAAAATAATGACGATGGTAAACAGTCCCCAGAACGCATCGAAGAAGATTTTCACCGCCTGACGCAACGGAATGGCTTCGCCTTTGGGATAACCGCGCTTGCGAGCGAACGCCAGGCACATCACCATCAAACAGAATCCCAGCATCAGCCCGGGGATAATACCCGCAACAAACAATGAGGATATGGTAACGACGCCACCGGTGGCCAGCGAGTAGATCACGGAGTTATGGCTGGGCGGCGTTAATACCGCCTGCACTGAACCGCTGGCGGTCACGGCGGCGGCAAAATCTCGCGGATAACCTTTTTGCTCCATTTGCGGGATCATCACCGACCCGATCGAGGCGGTATCGGCCACTGACGATCCTGAAATCGCGCCAAAAAATGTCGATGCCACGATATTCACTAACGACAAGCCCCCGCGGATAAAACCGACGAAGATATAGGCAAAGTTCACCAGGCGGCGGGCAATCCCTCCCTCGGCCATGATCGCCCCGGCCAAAATGAAGAACGGAATGGTGAGGAGTGAAAATTTGTTGACCCCGTTGGTAATCTGAATCACCACGGCTTCCAGTGGCAAATCGATCCACCAGGCGCCAATAAAGGCAGCAAACCCCACGGCAAAGGCCACCGGAAAGCCGACCAACAGCAGCAACACCAAACTACCAACCAGAATGAAAGCATCCATTTTAGTGCTCCGAATTTAGTGTGTGCCGCCCAGCGTCACCAGCGGACGCTGACTTTGATCGCCATTCAGTCTTCGCACGATCACAAACCGCAGCGTAAACACCGCGCCCAGCAGAATAGACCTGAA
>NZ_CAJCKS010000319.1:0-2308 GCF_903970985.1 Pantoea sp. ME81
GCGGTGGGGCGCTGTGTCCGTGATCGACGGTATTCCGATCGCTGCTGGTGTTTGGCGCGCTGACGCTAATGCGCCTGCGTAACCTGATCCTGTTCAGCGAGCGCCATCGTCCATGGGCGATCGATGTGGCTCAGGGAGGGCGCAAAGCATGACACCGGCTTTCTCATCATGGAGCGACTTCTTCGCCATGGGCGGCTATGCCTTCTATGTCTGGCTCGCCGTCATCCTCACGTTAATCCCTTTATTCGGTCTGGTGCTGCATACCCTGTTGTTCCGCCGCCGTTTGCTGGCAGAAATTCGCCAGCGTCAATCCAGGGAGCGCCGCATTCGCGCGGCCAAGTCGAAAAAAGCTGCCAGTGAAGCAGCAGGAGAAACCGTGTGAATATCCGTCGTCGTAACCGCCTGTATGTGGTGGTCGCGATTTTGGTCGGCTTAGGCCTGGCCACATCGCTGGTGATGTATGCGCTGCGTTCCAACATTGACCTGTTTTACACCCCGAGTGAAATTCTGTACGGCAAAGGTGAAGCGCATCAGATGCCGGAAACCGGGCAACGTCTGCGCGTCGGCGGCATGGTGATGCCTGGCAGCGTGAAGCGCGATCCGAAAACGCTGGCTGTCTCTTTCAAGCTGTATGACGCCAACGGCGTGATCAGCGTAAGTTACGAAGGCATCTTGCCGGACCTGTTCCGTGAAGGGCAGGGCGTGGTGGCGCAGGGCGTGCTGGAAAGCGGCAACCTGATCAATGCCAAAGAAGTGCTGGCAAAACATGACGAAAAATACACCCCGCCAGAAATTGAAGATGCGATGAAGAAAAACCACACAGGACCTGCAGCGACTTATCAGCAGGCAGGTGCTCAATCATGATGCCGGAAATTGGCAGCTTTCTGCTTTGCCTGGCGCTGGGACTCGCGCTGCTATTAAGTATTTATCCGTTGTGGGGCGCAACCCGTCAGGATGCACGTTTGATGGCGATGGCACGTCCGCTGGCGTGGGGCATGTTCGCCTGTATCGTTGCCGCCTTCGTGGTGCTGGTACATGCGTTTATCGTTAACGATTTCAGCGTGGCCTATGTCGCCACCAACTCCAACACCCTACTGCCGGTTTACTACCGCATCGCGGCCACCTGGGGCGCGCATGAAGGTTCACTGCTGCTGTGGGTGCTGTTGCTCAGCACCTGGACGGTAGCGGTCGCGATTTTCAGTCGCGGTATGCCGCAGGATGCGCTGGCACGCGTGCTGTCTGTGATGGGAATGATCAATCTTGGCTTCCTGCTGTTCATTACGCTGACCTCGAATCCGTTTACCCGAACCTTGCCGAATTTCCCGGTTGATGGCAGCGACCTCAATCCGATGCTGCAGGATATCGGGCTGATTTTCCATCCGCCATTGCTCTATATGGGTTATGTCGGTTTCTCTGTTGCCTTTGCCTTTGCTATCGCCTCATTGATGGCAGGGCGCCTCGATACCGCATGGGCGCGCTGGTCACGCCCGTGGACGACGGCGGCCTGGGTTTTCCTGACCATTGGTATCGTGCTCGGTTCCGCGTGGGCCTATTACGAACTGGGCTGGGGTGGCTGGTGGTTCTGGGATCCGGTCGAGAATGCTTCGTTCATGCCATGGCTGGCCGGTACGGCGTTGATGCACTCGCTAGCGGTGACAGAAAAACGTGGTAGCTTCAAATCCTGGACGGTGCTGCTGGCGATCACGGCATTCTCATTAAGCCTGCTGGGCACTTTCCTGGTGCGTTCAGGCGTGCTGGTGTCAGTGCACTCATTTGCTTCCGATCCGGCGCGCGGCATGTTCATTCTCGCCTTCCTGGTGATCGTGATTGGTAGCTCGCTGCTACTTTATGCCATCAAAGGTGGCAAGGTGCGCAGCCGCGTGCAGAGCGAAGCCTGGTCACGCGAATCCTTCCTGTTGGGTAATAATGTTCTGTTAATTGCGGCCATGCTGGTGGTGCTGCTGGGCACGTTGTTGCCGTTAGTCCATAAGCAGCTTGGACTGGGCAGTATTTCTGTCGGCGAACCCTTCTTCAACACCATGTTTACCTGGTTGATGGCACCGTTCGCGCTGATGCTCGGCATTGGGCCACTGGTACGCTGGCGCCGCGATGAGCCGCAGAAGCTGTGGAAACGCCTGGGCGTCGGCTTGCTGGTCACACTGATCTTATCGATCGCGCTACCGTGGCTGCTGCAGGACCGCATTGAAGCGATGACGGTGATCGGCCTGCTGATGGCGATCTGGGTCATCTTGCTGACGTTAATGGAGTTGCACGAGCGTGCTACCCATCGCCACAGCTTCTTCAAAGG
>NZ_CAJCKS010000320.1:0-2217 GCF_903970985.1 Pantoea sp. ME81
ATCATGGGCTTTCCTGAGGTGATGACACCGTTGTCGATCACCAATACCGTGTTATCCCGTATTGAAGAGATCGCTGTTGGCACTGTGTGTAGCAGCCTGGTACATGCGCTATTGTTTCCGGTCTCGATGCGTAGTTTGCTGGAACAGAGTGTCAGCCAGTGGTATTTGAATGCGCGCAAACTTTGCCACGATTTGCTGTCCGGTATTCCGGGCGATAAGTCTCCCGAACGCGATGAAATACTGACGCGTATGGCGACCAATCCACAGCAAGTGGAAATCTTGATTACGCACTGCGTTTACGAGGGCGATGCCGCGCGCCGTTTGATTCGTCTGGTCAGCGTGCAGTATCAACATCTCTCGTATTTGATCCCCACGCTCACTGCGATTGAACTACGCCTGCAGCGATTATCGGCATTGCAGATTACCTTCCCGGACAACGTCGCGGTAGCATTCCGCCTGTTTTTGCATTGGCTCAACGATGGCGAAGCCGTGGGCGAAACCAGCGGTATCCAGCTGGAATTAAGCCGTTGTCAGAATGATATCAACCAGGCCTGGCGTAGCGGGGAGCTGCCGATTGAACACTGCCTGCTGTTTACCGGTTTGCTGGAGCGCATGGCGGACTTTGTGCGCATTGCGGGCGCTTATCAAAGCGTCGGCGGGTTGGTCAGCGATCTCTCGGGTGACACCACACCCGCACGCGGCAAACGTACCCATCGTTTCTATGACAAAGGGTTGATCAGGCTGTCGGCCTTAACCGCCTTTTGCGCGATTTTTGGCTCCTGTTTGTTGTGGATCGGCACGGGGTGGCACGATGGTGCCTCAGCACCGGTGATGGCTGCCATCCTGAGTTCGCTTTTTGCCAGTATGGATACGCCACTGACTTCAATGAAATTGTTCGTGCGCGGTGTGATTGTCGCCATTGTTATCAGCGTGATTTATGTGGCGCTGCTGTTGCCGCAGGCGACCTCATTTGAAGCGTTGATTATTTGTCTGATGCCGGGCTTGCTGATACTCGGTCTGATGATTGCACGTCCCTCAACCAATATGATTGGCATCAGCGTGGCTATCCAGATTCCTGGCTTTATCGGTTTGGGCCATCATCTGAAACCAGATTTGGTCCTGCTCATTAACAACGCCATTGCATCACTGACGGGCGTACTTTTCGCCGTGATAGCCACCGTGCTGATGCGTAACAAACGTCCTTCATGGACAGCACGGCGCGCGGTTCGCCAGGGCTTACGTGAGCTATTGCGTTTTATTAAGGAGCTTGAACGTACCGGTTCATCGCTGCTGGGCAGACAGCGTTTCATCAGTTTGATGCTGGATAAGGTCAACGTGGTACTGCCGCGTTTACGACTGGATCCACAACCGGATATGTCGACAGCCGGGATGTTACTGACGGAAGTGTGGCTGGGCGTGAACAGTTTTGATTACTACGCCCGCCATAAAGATCTGCTGGCAAAACATCAGCTGGACAGCGGACAGATGTTTCACGAGCTGGCTTTGTTCCTGAAACGGCGTCTGAAATCGCTGCAAACACGACCGCACCAGGATTTGCTGGACGAACTCGACTGGCTGTTGCTGCTGCTGGAGCGGCTGGCAAAGCAGGATGACGGGTTACTCACACCGCTGTTTCATCTGTTTAGCATTCGTCTTTACCTGTTTCCTGAGCAAGCGTGGCCCATTGCCACGCCGCGCCAGTTGGAAAGAATGCAACTGCAGGATTATCGTCAGCGCGCTTATTAACCGTACCAACTGTAACCTTTGGGGACACGTGAGAAACCCGCCTCTTTCAACGCTGCGAGCAGGTTGGATTGTCCGACGGGTCGATCGTTAACCCGTTCCAGCGTGAAATTAAGATGCTTTTCGCGGCTTAACGCCTGGCCCAGCGCAACCAGTGCGGCATGAAGATCTTCGTCGCTGTCCTGCGCATTAAAAGTCATCAACTCTTTGCCACCGGGTGGCAGGTAAAGCATGACGCAACCCCTGACGATCACCGCAAAAGCACCCGCGCGGCGCGTGGGTTTGGTTCCCGTGATACTGATCGGCCATGGCAGTGTTAACCCGAAGGGATTGACAGGATCAATGGCTGATAGCACAACGGGGGCATGCCGCGCTGACTTGTCGGCATCGAGTTGACGCAGACGATCGAGAGATAGTAAGAGCGGCGTGTAGGGATAGAGGTTACGACCTGTAGGTGGTAGCGAGGGGGTAGGG
>NZ_CAJCKS010000321.1:0-2212 GCF_903970985.1 Pantoea sp. ME81
CAACGCGACGCTGCGTAGCATTGAACTGGCACCCGAATCAGTGATGAAAGATGATGCCTTGATGGGCAACAGTGAAAGTACGCCGGCCAGCAGTACCAATGCCGCCATTTATTACAATGCGTTACTCGATGTTCCCAATCCCGATAACACCCTGCGCATCTCAATGACCGCGCAAGTTAATCTGCTGCGCGACACTGCGAAAGACGCGCTGTTGATTCCGTTACAGGCAACGAAAAAAGACGCGGAAGGCAAGACCTTTGTCGAGGTGGCGAACAAGGAGAATCAGCCTGAGAAACGTATTATTACCACCGGTATTTCAGACAGCGTTGATATTCAGGTTCTCAGCGGCTTAAAAGCCGGTGAAAAAGTCATCCTTGCTACCCAAGCCGTCGGTGCGGACAAGGTGGTGATGTGAGCTTGATCGAACTGAAAAACATTCAGCGCAGCTATGTTAACGGTTCAGAATCTTTGCATGTGCTGAAAGATATCAATTTGCAGATCGCCAGTGGCGAAATGGTCGCGATCATTGGCCCTTCCGGCTCGGGCAAATCCACATTGCTGAATATTCTCGGCTGCCTGGATGCCGCCGACAGCGGTCACTATTTTATCTCAGGCCAGAATACTGCTTCACTCTCTCCGGACGCGCTGGCGAAAGTCCGTCGTGAACATATTGGTTTCATTTTTCAGCGCTACCACTTAATGCCGGACCTGACCGCATTAAGCAACGTCGAAATCCCGGCGATTTATGCCAATTTGTCGGGGCATGCGCGGCGGGCGCGTGCTGCTCAATTACTGGAACGACTCGGTCTCAAAGGCCGTGAACACCATAAACCGGGTGAACTCTCTGGTGGCCAGCAACAGCGCGTCAGTATTGCGCGAGCGTTGATTAATGGAGCCGAGATTATTCTCGCCGATGAACCGACCGGCGCGCTGGATTCGCATTCTGGCGAGGAAGTGTTACGCATTCTTCATGACCTGAATCGTGACGGTCATACGGTAATTATCGTCACACACGATATGAAAGTGGCGCAACACGCTGACCGCATCATCGAAATCCAGGACGGTGAAATTTTTGCTGACAGCGGGCCAAAAACAGAGGCGACGCGATCGTGCTATCAGCCAATGGTGAGCAGAAGTCAGAGCAAGCTGCGCGGATTTATTGATCGCCTGCGCGAGTCAATGCGCATGGCGCTAAATGCCATGAATACGCATCGCTTACGCACCGCACTCACCATGACCGGTATTATTTTTGGTATTGCCGCTGTCGTCACTGTCGTCGCGCTTGGACAAGGTGCGCGTGAAAAAACGCTGGAGAGTATTTCCGGTCTCGGGACGAATGTGGTATCCGTGTATGCCGGCGGTGATTTCGCCGAAGATGATGCGCATCCGGTGTTGACGCTGGTGATGGCTGATGCCGATGTGATTGCTCGCCAGCAGTTTGTCGACAAAGTCAGCCCTGAGCTGCTCTCGACGCAGCCGATCCGTTATCTCTCCAACTCGTCGAAAGCATCCGTATCGGGCGTCGGCAAAGATTACTTTGAGATTCAGGGCATCAAACTCACCGAAGGCAGCAACTTCAGTGATGAACGCCATGCCCGGCAAGAGATCATCATTGATACCAATACGCGCAATAAGCTGTTTGCAGCCAATGAAAACCCCATCGGAAAAATGATCGTGTTAGGGTCTGTGCCGGTGCGAGTCATTGGTGTGGCGCATGAAGATAACGGCATTTCGCCCAATCTTCTCAGCGTGTGGCTGCCCTGGAGCACCATGATGTACCGCATCAGTGGGCAAACAGCGCTCACAAGTATCAGCGTTAAACTCAAAGATGATGTGGTCAGCGGTCCGGCGGTGGAATCTCTCACGCAACTATTGACTGCGCGCCATGGCACCAAAGACTTCCTGATGTTTAACCGCGATAAGTACCGCAAAGCGATTGAAGGGGCAGCAGCCACCTTGACCTTGCTGATTTTGATGGTGGCATCGATTGCGCTGATGATCGGCAGCATCGGCGTGATGAATATCATGCTGGTGTCCGTCACCGAACGAACGCATGAGATTGGCGTGCGTATGGCCGTGGGTGCGCGGCGTGGCGATATCATGCAGCAGTTTATGATTGAGGCGGTGCTGGTATGTTTGGTTGGCGGTTCACTCGGCGTGGCGCTCTCACTGGTGATCGGTCCGCTGATTAGCCTGATGGCAGGCGGTGTAC
>NZ_CAJCKS010000322.1:0-2097 GCF_903970985.1 Pantoea sp. ME81
GATGCGCGCAGGCAACGGTATACGCTGCTGGCCGTGTTCATCAAACCCGGTGTCCAGCGCACTCCGGCAGAGATAAATACCGGAGACTGACGGGCTGAGCCGCAGCTGCCGGCGGCCACACCATTCGCTCCCGGCCAGCACCATATAAATCCAGCCGGTCAGCTTTAGTGCATGCAGCGCATGCTGCAGCCTGAACAGGTCATTCTGCGCTTGCAGGTTACCGTTTCCTGCCCGCCACAGGTAGTCCAGCTTGCCCGGAAGGTCGGCGCTCAGGCCTTTGGTCCGGCCCTCCCTGAGCAGCCAGCTGATATCACTGGCCATCTCTCTGGGAAAGCGTCGCTGCTTTTCAGCCGTCGCCAGCCAGCGGGTGAGGAACAGATTGTACTGCGCGGGGGAATTCAGCATCCCATCCGATCGGGCGGTATGCAGGGCGATGAGCCCACACCACGCAAGGTGGCTGACGTTCATATTACCTTTGTTATCCATAGATTACTTTGATTGCGCCTTCTTAAGGACGATGTTCAGTCAGGCTATTGTAGGCCATGTCTCCTTCAAGGGTAAAATCATGGCAGTCAGACGGCAGTGCGGAATTTTTAAAGAGTTCAGTACGGTGCGCGGGTGCTACCGGCATTCATGTCGTAAACCACTTTACGTCCTGCCTCTGGCGGACACAGTCGCGGGGGGAACACACATAAATTTGATTAATACACTGAAAGTGTGCGCGATGATTTATCAACTCGCCATCTTTCGGCAATCAGCCGCTGTTTCATGGGACAGGAAAAGCTGAAATTATTTGAAGTGAGCTACGAAGAGCTAAGAACGACGTGAGCATCAGAGCTTTACAGTAGCGCTGGCCGACTTCAAGTGATCGCCAGGGCTGAGCGCGGTCGGCAGTCAGGGAATGGAATCGGACGAATTTGACGGGCCGCCCACGCAGTACATTCTCGGACTTTTGGGTGTTTGCATTCTCTTGGCTACCCGTTTGCGTTTTACTTGACCATCGCCAACAAAAAATTCCCACTGATGCTGAGGTTGTAGTCATGGCATTGCTTGACGGGCAGCAATGTGGCAATTGCTGACGCTCAGGAATTGAGTTTCAAGTATTTTAAAAGCGAGGCTAGCGACTCGACAGGTCCAGCATGGCCACTAGGTGAGCGGGCTTCATCCCAAGGCATTGCATCATCTGTGCAGAAGTCTCCTACACATTCCATTTCAAGAGGTCCGTCAATTAAACCAACAGGAACCCAGACATAAGGTACGTCTCGCAGACTGTTAGGCACAGTTGAGCCACATACATTGCAAAAATCTGTACGGTACCCCGTTGGCTTAGACCATGAAGCAATGCAGTTTTTTCCTTTAATCCAGCGAAACTCACTGTCTTTGACTAATGTGCCGAGATTGTAACCCACGCCGCTCTGCTTTCTGCAAAGCGAGCAATGACAACGATAAAAAACTGCTGGTTTATGAGTAAGTTTAAATTCAATTGTTCCACACAAACAAGATCCATTCATTTCAAAACCATTCCTGCAAGGCCTAATAGATTTTTTATGAAACATTACCATCTTTTTAGTACTGAATAGGATCGCTCTTTTTGGCAACTCAAAGTCAGCTAACAGTCGGTCTGAACATCCGCTCATCGCTGCCCTTTAGGCTTTGACTGCGACTCCTGAGTGCTAGGAGCGAGAGTAGATTACAACAATCTGTTTTGAACATACGAGACCAGGTCAATTTCATCAGCCATCTAAAGCTGGAACGATTGATGAAACGCGCTTAAAAGCAGATCTACAGCTTCTGACCTGCCCCCAGAATTAGATACACCTTCAGTTAGTAATTGGAGTGACCCCGGGCCCATAGACAAATCTGCCCTATATTTTGAACATAGGAGGAGTCTATGGGCCCGGGGTCACTCCAATGTCGGTTGGTTTTTCTTCATATTTCCCGTTTCGCCAGCCCGCTGCAAATTCAGCCGGCATCAGGTAATTCAGTGATGAATGTGGTCGACACTCGTTATAATCCTGCCGCCAGTCATTAATGATTTCCCGGGCATGTAGAATATCGCTGAACCAGTGCTCATTCAGGCATTCATCCCGAAAGCGG
>NZ_CAJCKS010000323.1:0-2074 GCF_903970985.1 Pantoea sp. ME81
GTGATTGGTTTGTGTTTCTACGATCCGTTACCGCAGGCGGGCACCATCAGCAATGCGCGTGAACAAACCAGCGAGCAGGGTGCCGCTAACGACTGGACCGCGTACGGCGGCACCACTAATGGCCAGCGCTTCTCTTCTCTGAATCAAATCACCAAAGAAAACGTGCAAAACCTCGAAGTGGCCTGGACTTACCACACTGGCGACCTGCGTCAGGATGCGGATGCCAGCGAATACACCTTCGAAGCGACGCCGGTGAAAGCCAACGGCATGCTGTATTTCTGTACGCCGCATAACGAAGTGCACGCACTTGATCCCGAAACCGGTGCAGTGAAGTGGAAGTACACGCCGAATAAAGATCGTTCTTACCTGCAGCAGCACCAGACCTGCCGTGGCGTGAGCTATTACGAGCAAAGCCCGGTTGCAGCGCAGGATTCTGCTGCAGCGCCAGCCATCTGCCGTAAGCGTATCTTCAACGCCACCACCGATGCACAGCTGATTGCACTGGATGCCGATACCGGCAAACCTTGTGCTGATTTCGGCACCAACGGCGTGGTGGATCTGCATGCCAACATGGGCGAAGTGCGTCCACATGCGTTGATGCAAACTGCCGCGCCGCTGGTGGCCGGCAAGCTGGTGATTGTCGGTGGTTCCGTGATGGACAACGGCTTTAACAGCGGTAACCCGTCGGGTGTGATTCGTGCTTATGACGCCGTAACCGGTCGTCTGGTGTGGAACTTTGATCCATCGAACCCAGAAAATACGGCGCCGATCGCTGCGGGACAAAACTATCCGCAGGATACGCCAGTCGCCTGGGGTACGCTGAGCGCTGACCTGAAAAATGGTCTGGTTTACGTGCCGTTTGGTAACGCGTCACCGGATGAAGTGGGTATCGAACGTGATGCCAACAGCAACACCGAGAAGTTCCGCGATGCGTTAGTGGCGCTGGATCTGCAAACCGGTGCGTTCAAATGGCGTTATCAGAGTTCGAACCACGATCTGTGGGACCGCGATAACCCATCACAGCCGTCATTGCTGGATATCGATTATCAGGGCCAGAAACAGCCTGTGGTGATCCTGCCAACTAAAACCGGCAACCTGTTTGTCTTGAATCGCCTGACCGGTCAGCCCGTGTATCCGGTTAATCAGGTGAAGGTTTCCACTGAAGGCGGTGTGCCGGGTGAGAAGTTTGCCGCGACACAGCCGGTATCAAGCCTGAACTTTATTCCAGACCCGCTGACTGAGAAATCAATGTGGGGCATCACGCCGTTTGACCAGATGTCATGCCGCATGGACTTCCGTTCGCTGCGTTATGATGGCAACCCATGGACGCCAGCTACTGAAGCCGGTTCGCTGATCTTCCCGGGTAACATTGGCGTGTTCAACTGGGGTTCTGTGGCGGTTGATCCGCAGCGTCAGATGCTGATTGCCGCGCCTGTGCGCCTGGCTTACAAATACAACCTGATCAAGCGTACGCCGCAGACCGAAACGCAGCGTCTGTTCACCAAAGATGGTCAGCCATACTGGAATGAAAACTTCCAGGGTGACTACGCGATTCACATTCAGCAGCTGGCCTCTGGCCTCGGCATTCCGTGTATCGCACCGCCGTGGGGTCGTATGGTGGGCGTAGACCTGAAAACCGGGAAAACCGAGTGGTTGCGCCGTGTGGGTGTCACCAAAAACCTGAAAACCAGCTTCCTGCCGGGCCGCTTCCCAATCGGCTTCCCGATGGGCATGGTGGCACACGGTGGTCCATTGCTGACAGCGGGTGACCTGGTGTTCCATGGCGCAACCGCGGATAACTTCTTCCGCGCCTACGACAGCACCACCGGTGAGTTGCTGTGGCAGACCGAGCTGAGCGCGGGCGCACAAGCCACACCGTCGACCTTTATGGGTAAAGACGGTAAGCAGTACGTGGTGATTGCGGCAGGCGGTCACGGTTCGCTGGGCACCCAGGCGGGTGACAGTGTGGTGGCATTCCGTTTGAAGTAATGAAGTAATGAAGTAATGAAGTAATGAAGTAATGAAGTAATGAAGTAATGAAGTAATGAAGTAATGAAGTAATGAAGTAATGAAG
>NZ_CAJCKS010000324.1:0-2062 GCF_903970985.1 Pantoea sp. ME81
GGTGATGGGTAACGACGTTGCGGTGAATATTGGTGGTGCTTCGGGCAACTTTGAGTTGAACGTGTTCCGTCCAATGGTGATCCACAACTTCCTGCAGTCCATTCGCTTGCTGGCCGACGGGATGGACAGCTTCAACCATCACTGTGCGGTGGGTATCGAACCGGTGCGCGAGCGTATCGATCAGTTGCTGAACGAGTCGTTGATGCTGGTGACGGCGCTGAATACCCATATCGGTTATGACAAAGCGGCGGAAATCGCCAAGAAAGCCCATAAAGAAGGGCTGACGCTGAAAGGCTCGGCGCTGAAGCTCGGTTATCTGACTGAAGAGCAGTTTGACGAGTGGGTACGTCCTGAAGAGATGGTTGGCAGCATGAAGCAATAATTATTGCGATAACTGAGGGGTAATGCCGCTCAGTTCAGCGATGACAGAGGCGGCCTGAGGGCCGCTTCTTCATTAAAGCTTGTCACTCCACAAGTGCAGCCGTGGGATGACCAGATGCAGCGGCTGCGCCAGCGGCTTATGACGATGCGTGACGTTATCGGCATCGTAGTCCAGCAATTCCCCTAGAATCGGTACCTGAGTTTTATCCCGACACAGCACCAGCAGCGGTGAAGGGCAGGCGAGTTGCACCTGCTTCTTATTACTGGCGCGCCAGACGCGGGCAATCGGTTGGACCTTAACCGGACGCTTGATTTTCAGTTTGGCATCGACGGGCAGTGACAAAATCATCTCCAGTTCTTGCTGGACTTTTTCCGCCCATTGTTCGCGCGTCCAGGGCGCTTGCGCACGGTTGGCCTTCAGGCTGCGTTCCAGCTGCTCGACCACGGCTTCACGCGTGAGGTTTTTAATGATGTTCTTGTTGGCCCAGCCAAAGCGCAGGCTATCCGGCGCGTGCAGTAAGGTCACGCTGCGATAGGCGTTCAACGTAATTAAACCGCGCAGATGCTGGTGGACAAACTCAAAGCGCGCCTCGCTCGGCAGCCCCGACTCCACGGTAATCAGGTGTTCCAGGCGCAGCTTAAGCGCATTGATATCGGCCACCTGCTGACTGATGCGCTCGCTGACGGCTTCATCCGCTTCTATACAAATGGCGCCAGGCAAACGCACCGCAGCTTTGGTGCTGAGTTTTTCCGACTGGTGCTGCATAAACAGACGACAGTAGTGAGCCAGCGCCATGTCTCGCGCTTTCTGCCCGAGATGTTGAGTCACGGCGATACGCTCAATTTCATCATTCTCGTGGCCTTTCTCGATTTCGGGCAAGCTGAATGCGCGCGCGATCAGCAACGGCTGCTGTTCGACTTGCTGGCGCAGGCTACTTAAACCGCGCTCCAGTGCGTTGACGCACTCGTGCAAATCAGCCACTAGATCATAGCGAGACATGTTATGCTCCATAGTTACAACATACCATTTACCTTATCGTATTTGGTGCCAATCTTCCACTCAGAAACGTGATTTCGCTAAGCAGGGCACACAAACATTTTTCCAGCAGGATGAACATGTTATAACAATGCTTTGCCTGCTAACGGAAACCTGTCGTGGAGCATCACCCTAAACCTGCGGTTCCTGCCATTGTGACACTGGGAGGCGTTCAAATCCTTTCGTGGGGCGGTTCGTTTTATCTTATGGCCGTGATGGCGAATCCGATCGTCGCGGAAACCGGCTGGTCGCAGCAGTGGGTGTATGGCGCATTATCCTTAGGTATTTTGGTTTCTGGCCTGCTAGCCCCCTTAAGTGGCCGCCTGATTGCGGGCAGCTATGGGCGCGTGCTGCTGGCGTCGAGCGGGGCGGTGATGGCGCTGGGCCTGGTGATTATGGGATTCAGTCACCATTTGCTGCTGTTTCTGTTTGGTTGGCTGATTATCGGCATCGGAATGGCGATGGGTTTATATGACGCCCTGTTTGCCACCCTCGGAACGCTTTATGGTGGACAGGCTCGTGGCGCGATTACCGGCATTACCTTAATCTCCGGCTTTTGCACCACGCTGGTGTGGCCGGGGACTGCGCTGCTGATTCACTGGCTTGACTGGCGCGGCGCCTGTTTCGCCATTGCCGCGCTGTTAT
>NZ_CAJCKS010000325.1:0-2033 GCF_903970985.1 Pantoea sp. ME81
GTATACGAGCATTGCTTCATGTTACGTGATTCTGTTGTTTTTATACCCCACGCCCCGCTCCAATGCATCCACCAGGCCTTACCCTCTTTCCCTCCCCGCCGCTCTCCCGACGGCAGCGCGTTTTACAGCCATTCACACAGCGGCAACTTCACTACCCAACTTTTTCTGCGCCTGTTCAATCCACCCCACGCCAGCCGCGGCGAACCGCCGCTGTTTGGCCAGTTTTAACGGTGAAAAACATGAATGTCGATGCCCTTCTTGAACCGCTGCGTGACGATGCCCCCTGTGGCGATGACCTGGAATATGACGCGGCCTTTATGGCGCTGGAACAGGCGCGCAGCGGCAAAGCCGAGCAGCAGTTTGGCAACACTATCATCCCCGCTGAGCCGCCAGACTGGCAGCAGGTGGCACAGCAGGCGGAACAGTTACTGACCCGCACCCGCGATATCCGTTTGTTGCTGATCCTCAGTGAAGCCTGGACGCACACCCAAGGCCTGCGCGGATGTGCCGCAGGACTCACGCTGCTGAGTGAAGCACTGACCCGCTACTGGCCGACGCTGCATCCGGCGCTGGAGTTTGATGGCGAGCCGGATCTGCTGATGCGCGTCAGTGCCCTGGCTGCGCTCGGCCCCCAGTCGGGTTTTAGCCGTGCGCTGCGCAACTGTTGGTTGATCAAAAGCAGCACCGGCGAGATCACCCTGCGTGATGCCATCGCCCTGCTGGACGGCAGCAAAGCCGAAGTCAGCGATTTTCCTGGCGGCGTGCCGCGCCTGCGTGAGTCATTACAGCAACCTGATCACGCCAGCGCTGCCGCTATTCGCACCCTGGCGCAGCACTTCACCACATTGCGCCTCTGTCTAGAGCAGCACCTGGACACCGCCGATATGCCCGACCTGGCCGCCACGGAGAAGGCGCTGGCGCTGCTACTGCCGTTGTTGCCGACACAAGCAGCATCGCCAGTGGAGGAGATTCCGGCGCCTGACACCGTGCAGGCAGAACCCGAGCACTCCACCCAATCGGCGCCTCTGTCCGCCGCGCTGAACTGGCAACAGGTGCCTCTCAACTCCCGCGCGGATGCGGAACTGATGCTGGAAAAAGTGCGCCTCTACTTTCAGCAGCACGAACCGAGCCATCCGGCACCGATCATGCTGGAGCGCGTGCAGCGTCTGATTCAGCTCGATTTCCTCGACATTATTCGTGACCTGGCGCCCGACGCCGTCACCCAACTGCAGGGCCTGTTTGGCCGTGCGGGCGAATAAAACGCCTGATGTCAGGCACATAACTCATGGAGAACACTATGGCTAACTTCCCCACCATTAAACGCGCCCGCAGTGGACAGAAGTTCATCTCGCGCAACCGTGCGCCACGCGTGCAGATTGAGTATGACGTGGAGATCTACGGCTCAGACCGCAAGGTGCAGCTGCCTTTCGTGATGGGCGTGATGGCTGATTTAGTGGGGCAACCCATCGAAGATCAGCCGGAGATCGCCGAGCGTAAGTTCCTTGAAGTGGACATCGATAACTTCGATGAGCGCATGAAAGCGTTGAAGCCCCATCTGGCGTATCACGTTGATAACACTCTGACCGGCGAAGGCAAAGTCGGTGTGGATCTGACCTTCAACAGCATGGACGACTTCCTGCCCGATGCCATTGTGCGCCGTGTTGAGCCGCTCAATGAGCTGCTGGAAGCGCGTACGCAACTCTCCAACCTGCTCTCTTACATGGATGGCAAAAACGGTGCTGAAGCGCTGATCGCCGAAGTGCTGCAAAACCCGACCTTAATGAAATCGTTGGCCACCGCACCAAAGCCAGCCACCGCCTCAAATCAAGACAGCGAAACGGAGAAACACGATGAGTAATACCGCATCCCAAAGTGCACGCCTGCAAACGGAAACCGTCACGCAGAGCGACTTCAGTGCGCTGTTAAACAAAGAGTTTCGCCCGAATAACGACCAGGCGCGTGATGCCATCACGCAGGCAGTGCAAACCCTGGCTGAACAGGCGTTAGAAAATAGCCTGCCGGTGTCCTACGAC
>NZ_CAJCKS010000326.1:0-2010 GCF_903970985.1 Pantoea sp. ME81
ATCGCCGAAAATGCCGAACTGGTGCTGTTCACCTCCGGTTCCACCGGCACGCCGCGTCGCGTGGTGAAATCACTGCGTGCACTCGATCTTGAAGCGCAGTGGCTGGCAGCGTTATGGGCCGAGCGTCTGCAACAATGTCACGTGATTGCGTCAGTGAGCCATCAACATCTGTATGGCCTGACGTTTCGCATTGTGTTGCCGATGGCGCTGAGCTTGCCACTTGCCGCTCAGCAAATTTTTTACGGTGAACAGCTCGCCGATCAGCGTCGCGATCGTCGCTATGCCTTTATCAGTAGCCCGGCTTTTTTGCGTCGCCTGGATCCTGCCCTGGATGCACCATCATGTGCGCTGATTGTTTCGGCTGGCGGGGCTTTGCCCTGGGCTGATGCACAGCACGCTCAGCGCGCCTTTGAGTGTGCGGTGGATGAGATTTACGGCAGCACCGAAACCGGCGTGATCGGCTGGCGCTGTGCGCAGGAAGAAAACGCCCCGTGGCACTGTTTTCCTCAGGTCAGGCTGGAGCAGCAGGCATCTGCTGAATGGCGGGTGTTTTCGGCGTTGCTGGAAACCACTGAGGGTTGGCCGCTCGACGATCGGATTGTACAACAGCCCTCCGGCACGTTTCAGCTGGCGGGCCGTCAGGATCGGGTGGTGAAGATCGAAGATAAGCGCGTTTCACTCAGTGAGATCGAGCGAAGACTGCTGGCCTTACCCGGCGTAGAAGACGCGGCCGCTCTGGCGATTCAGCGTCACGGACGCCAGGCGATTGGCGTGGTGCTGGCTTTGCCGGACACGCTGGATGCCGCAACGCTGACCCAACGTAAGAAACAATGGAAAATCGCGCTGCAACCCTGGCTGGAGCCGGTTGCCATGCCGCGCTACTGGCGCGTGGTCAACGCGATTCCGGTTACGGCGCAAAGCAAACGCGCCTGGCCCCAAATTGAGGAACTGTTTGATGTTGCCGGTTGAACTCAACGCCCTGCAGCAGGGCGCAACACTGACGCTGCGCCTGCATGCTGCCGCGGATCTGTTTTGGTTCCGCGGCCACTTCCCGACCTTACCGATTTTACCCGGCGTGGCGCAGCTCGACTGGGCTTTACATTACGGCCTGTCACGCCTGGCCATCGGTAAACACTTCCGTTCAATTGAGAACATCAAGTTTCAGCAGCCGGTGCCGCCTGATGCGGAGCTAGAGTTGCAGCTGAGCTGGCAGGAAGACAAATCACTGCTGAGCTTCAGCTACAGCCTGATTTACGCGGACAGCACTGAGATTGCCAGCAGCGGGAAGATTCGCCTGTGCTGAATGCGCCTTTCAAACCCTGTGTTCTGATTCCCTGTTACAACCACGGCGCCATGCTGGCCTCGGTGCTGGCGCGGCTGGCTCCCTTTAATCTGCCGGTGATTATCGTCGATGACGGCAGTGATACGCAGACTCAGCAGCAGATCGCTGACCTTGAAGCCCCACAGCTGGATATCCTCACCCTACCGGTTAATCAGGGCAAAGGTGCGGCGGTGATCGCCGGGATGCGCCGAGCCGCCGCAGCAGGATACAGCCATGCGCTACAACTCGACGCGGATGGTCAGCATCAGGTGGAAGACACGCCGCGCATGCTGGCGGAAGCGGAAAACCATCCCGATTGCCTGATCTCCGGCCAGCCTGTTTACGATGATTCCATTCCGAAATCCCGCTTGTATGGCCGTTACATCACCCATTTTTGGGTGTGGATTGAAACGCTCTCCTTCTCGCTAAAAGACAGCATGTGCGGTTTCCGCGTCTACCCGCTGCAACCTTCATTGGCACTCTGCGATCGCCACCCGATTGGCCAGCGCATGGATTTCGACACCGAAATCATGGTGCGACTCTACTGGCAGGGCACGTCTCATGTAGTGAAAGTGTGTAAGTCATGTGTTAGATTTATATAGACCGGACTAGCGTCGCGTAGTGAACGAGTAGTCATATCCGTGTATCTAGCATACGAAATCTGGCATAACGGACTGTGCGCTCGCCCA
>NZ_CAJCKS010000327.1:0-2009 GCF_903970985.1 Pantoea sp. ME81
GGTGTTCCGTTTGCTCGCGCCGAATAACTGGATGGTGACGCCAGTCAGTCTGGAGGTGAAATGAAACCATTCAACGTTAACCCGGCGCTACTAAAAGGCGAAGTGATCCTTGAAGCGCGCAACATCAGCAAAATCTATGGATCGACCCATGCACTTAAAGGCGTGAATTTTGAGATCCGTCGCGGTGAAGTCACCACGTTGTTTGGTGAAAACGGCGCAGGTAAATCCACGCTAATGAAAATTTTGTCGGGCGTCATTACGCCAACATCCGGGGAAATTCTCTATAACGGCGAAGAGAAAGTGTTTCGCTCCGCCACTGAAGCACGCGATTGCGGCATCTCGATTATCCATCAGGAGCTGAATCTCGCTCCCAACATGAACGTGCGCGACAACATCTTTATGGGGCGCGAAATCATGAAGCCGGGTGGGGTGGACTACGCGGAAGAAGCCCGCATAACCGCCCATCTGATGGCGGCGCTGGAGGAGGAAATTGATCCGCTGACGCCGGTGGAAAACCTGCGTCTGGGCCAACAACAGATTGTCGAAATCGCCCGTGCATTGTCGGTGAATTCACAGATTCTGATCATGGATGAACCGACATCGGCGCTCAGTGCTGCGGAAGTCGCGGTGCTGTTCCAGGTGATCCGCGATCTCACCAGTCAGGGTGTAGCCATTGTATACATCTCACATCATCTCGAAGAGGCACTGGAGATCACCGATCGCGCCGTGGTGCTGCGTGATGGCGTAATGACCGCGTACGCGAAACGCGATGAGATCGATCTCGAATGGATCGTGCGCAATATGGTAGGCGATCACTTTGACCTGGGGTCGCCGCCGCAAGGTTATGAGTTTGGTGACCAGGCGTTGACCGTGCAAGACCTGACGGTGAAAAGCAAAACCGGGATTCGGCTGGTGGATAACCTCTCGCTGTCAGTGAAAGCCGGTGAAATTGTCTGCATCTATGGCCTGATGGGCGCGGGGCGCACCGAACTGCTGGAGTGTATCGCCGGGCGTATTCATCAAAGCCAGGGCCGCGTTCTTTTGCAGGATACCGATGTCAGCGGCTTAACCATTCAACAACGTATTCAAATCGGCCTTGCGTTGGTGCCCGAAGATCGGCAACGCGACGGTTTGGTGCAAACCATGTCAGTGGGCGAAAACCTGTCGCTCGCCAGTATCAGCGAATTTGTGCGCGGTTTGGTGCTGTCACCGCGACGTGAAAAGCAGCTGGTGACGGACAGTATTCGCAACGTCACGGTGAAAACCGCTGGCGGCGAGGCGGCCATCGGATCGCTCTCCGGTGGCAATCAACAAAAAGTGGTGATCGGCAAAATGCTGGCCACCCGTCCCAAAGTGATTCTGCTGGATGAACCCAGCCGCGGCATTGATATCGGTGCCAAAGCGGAAGTGTTTCGTCTGCTGGCGGAAAACGCCAAAAAGGGGCTGGCGGTGGTGTATACCACCTCGGAAGTGGGCGAATGCCTGAGTATTGCGCATCGCATTGTGGTGATGAGCAAAGGGCGCATTAACGCCATTTTCGATTCCAGCGTGAGTAAAGAACGCATTATGGCCGCTTCAGGCGAGTCTCTGGTGGCATGACATGAAAAACGGAGCAAACGGTATGACAGACAGAACACACACGCTGGATTCGCCACCCGTCGCGAGTAAAAAGAAAACCGATAAAAGTCTCAATCTGGCGCGATTGCTGCTGGAAGGGCGTGCGTTTATTGCGTTGCTGGTGATTATTATCACCTTTTCCTTGCTCTCACCTAACTACTTTACCGGCGCCAACTTCCTGACCATGGCTTCGCATGTGGCGATTTTTGGCTTACCCGCCATTGGCATGTTGCTGGTGATCCTCAATGGCGGTATTGACTTGTCCGTCGGTTCAACGCTGGGTCTGGCTGGCGTGATGGCCGGCTTTATGATGCAGGGGATTAACCTCGACGCGCTAGGTGTCGTGCTGTATCTGCCCGTGTGGGCGGTGGCGATATTGACGCTGGTGATTG
>NZ_CAJCKS010000328.1:0-1981 GCF_903970985.1 Pantoea sp. ME81
AGTGAAGCGGCCGAGATAATTGAACAGCACCTGTGGCGCATGGTCGGCGGCCAGTTTCGCCAATGTAATGCCACGGTGGGCATCCAGCCAGCGCAGTTGGCCATAACCGATGCCGCGATCCGGCACGGCACGCAGCGCGGATTTCACCGCGCGCACGCTGTCATTGAGGTCGGCCGAAGCAGGCAGGGCGAGCAGCAGTGGAAACTCCGCTGTCAGCCAGCCCACCGTGCGCGCCAGATCCTGATGATCGTGCAACTCGGCACGGCCGTGTGACTCCAGCGTAACGCGTTGTAACGCACTGCCGTTCATGCTGCGCAGCGCCAGTGAGAGCAGCGTCAGCAGTAACTCTTCGCTGGTGGCACGGAACTGCTGCGGCAGGGTATTCAGCAAGGCAGAGCTGGTGGCCACATCCAGCAGGGTGCGCTGATGCAAGACACGCTCGTTACCCGTTAAGGCGCGCTCACCCAGCGCCGGCAGCGGCTCTTCCAGCATGCGTTGCCAGAACGGCATTTCGCTGGCGCGTGATGCCAGGTTAGCCAGCAGCGTAGCGGACCAGTCATGCAGCGAGGTCTCTTCGGCAGGCAAGGTGATCGGTGCTCCGTTTAGCAGTGCATCACCGGCCTGTTGCAGTTCATCCAGCAACACGCGCCACGACACGCCATCCACCACCAGATGGTGCAGCGTTAACACCAATCCGCAGCTTGTGCCTTGTGTCTGGAGCAGGGTTGCCTGTAGCAATGATCCTGCTGCCGGATCGAGGCGTGCTGCATCGTCACGGAAGGCCTGATCGGCGGCCTGGTCACATGCTGACACTTCGATAACACGACAACGCGCAGGGCGCGCAGAGAGCGATTCGCCCACCACTAACTGCTTATCACGCGTGAAGGCGTTGAGGGCTGGATGTGTGTTGGTAAGCTGTTCAATCAGCTGTTCCAGCTGCGCGAGTTGCAGCTCTGGCGGCACCGATAGCAGCACGCCGTGAGCGAAGCGCGCGTTAATGCCCGCCTGCGCATGGAACCAGTGCAGAATCGGCAGACCACCAATCGCGCCCTGTTGCGACACGCGGGCATGTTGAGAATGCTGTGCCAGCGGGGCTAAATCTTGTGCCATGCGTGCGGCGGTGCGTTCGGCAAAAATGTCTCGCGGGCGCAGCATATAACCAGCGCGGCGAGCGGCGGTGCTAAGGCCCATCGCCGAAATGCTGTCACCACCGAGTGAGAAGAAGTCATCCTCCGCACCGACGCTCTCCAGCCCGAGCAGGCTGGCCATCGCCTGACAAATCAACGCTTCCTGCGGGGTGCGCGCCGCGCGGCTTTGCTGTTGCTGAGCCTGATGGGGTTTCGGCAGAACCTGGCGGTCTATTTTGCCATTCACATTCAGTGGTAGGTCATCCAACACCATCAGCACGGCTGGCAGCATATAGTCCGGCAACTGGCTACCCAACTGCGCCAGCAAGCGGTTGCTGAGTTGCGGATCGGCGCGCAGGACATCATCCTGCACTGAGCAGTAGCCAATCAAACGGTGCGTGGCGCCGATCACTTCGGCAATCACCACTGCGGAACTCACTTCGGGCAGCGCCACCAGCGCGTTTTCAATTTCACCCAGTTCGACGCGGAACCCGCGCACTTTGATCTGGTGATCCACGCGTCCGATAAACGCCAGTTGACCATCCTGACGCCAGCGCATCACATCGCCGCTGCGATACATCACCTCGCCTTCGCGGAAGGGGTTAGCCACAAAGCGGGCGGCTGTCAGATCCGGGCGGCGCAGATAGCCGCGCGCGATGCCGGTTCCGGAAATATAGAGTTCGCCGGTGCAGCCAATCGGCACCGGACGCAACTGGCTGTCGAGCAGATAAACCTGGCTGTTGCCCACCGGGCGACCAATCACCGGCTGCGGGGAAGCCAGCACGCTGGCACCAAGAGTATCGATGGTGTACTCAGATGGGCCGTAATAGTTGTGGATTTCCATCTGCTGCTGT
>NZ_CAJCKS010000329.1:0-1966 GCF_903970985.1 Pantoea sp. ME81
GTATCAATGACGCTCCGGGCATAGTCCGCCGCCGGCGTAAAAGCCTCCCGTTCTCGGTTATCCCCGGCTTCACTGCACCTCTGCAGCGTCAGCATCATTCTCGTCAGCCTCCGTCGCACCGGCAGGCAGGAATAGCGGAGCGGCAGGCCCCAGTTAAAAACGGCATGCTCAACACGCTCCTGATGCACGGACGCGGGCGCGTCCTCTTTCAGCGCCGGCGTAATCACCGGCTGAGAACGGGCGCCGGTCGTGAGGCCAGACGCTGAAAATTCCGGGTACATGTAAAGCATGTCGCGCTCCTGAGCTGAAATTTACGGACACGGACTGAAACATTTTATTGACAGAGTCATAATAAACCATATTAACTGTACCGTACAGTTCATTATGTCAAAAAGTAAACGGAGGAAATCCATGTCCCAGTTTTTCACAAAACTGCCCCGCGCGCTGATCCTAACCGCCGCCGTTGCCGCCGTAGGGTGTTCATCCACCTCCCCGGTAAAATATTCCGGCATTGAGGCCACGTCCCGGATGCCCCCCAACACGGCTGACGACAGCGACCGCATCCCTTTCCGCTACGCCGCCCCGGTTGACTGGAGTAAATACCGGAGCATTACCATCGACCCCGTTGAAATCTACGGCGGCAGCGACGCGCAGTTTAACGAGCTGTCTCAGGAGGACAGGCGCAATCTGGCAGACTACATGCAGAAGAAATTTGCCGACGTGCTGGCTGAGAAGTTTACCGTCAACACCCGTGCCGGTAGCGCCCCGGGTCTCCGGCTTAAGCTGACGCTCACCGGGGCGGACACCACGCCTCAGGTTGTGGGCACCTTCACGAAATTCGACCTCGCCGGCGGACCGTATAACATCGTACAGTCAGTGCGCGGGGGCCGCGGGCTGATGAGCGGGTACGTAAACTACGCCGTGGAGGTGAAAGATGCCGCGACCGGCGAGCTGCTGCTGGCCTACGTGGCGGAGCAGTATCCTAACGCCATGAACGTGGGCGCAACGTTTGGCTCAATGAACGCGGCCGAGACCGGGGTGGACAAGGGCGCAGAGCAGCTGCTGGAAAAACTGCGCTGAGGCTCCGGCCTGAATACGCTGTCAGCCTGCGCAGGCTGACAGCATCCGTCAGGAGGTTCTGGCGGAGTCACGATGGCATGAGAGGCAGACCATGAAACTTCTGAATGAGCGGACACTGGACGAGATTGCCAGTCTGACCAGAGGCGTTTTCCGCTTTCATGAACTGTGGCTGAGGGAAACGACCGTAGCCGGAAGCCGCTGGCAGAGGGCACACCTCCGCCGTGAGATTATTCCGGGGGTGGACGCACGCTCTGTACGCTCACCGGCTACGGGGGTATTATCCCTGACGACCATGCACGAAGGAAATATGCGGGCGACGCCGGCTATCCGGAGGTCACCTGTTACGGTGAACCTGGCGTTCACGTGGAGCGGCTGGACGATCATGTTTACCGGGTAAAATCCGGAGCTGCGGCGAGGCGCGCTGCAGGTGGGACTGAGAAAAAAGCAACAAGGAAACGTAATGCGAAAACTTCAGGTAACGGAATTTCCAAAGAGTGTTTACCGTCAGATTGAAGCGCAGGCCCTGCTGACCGGCCATTCTGTGGAAGATGAAATCCGGATGCGGCTGGTGCACCTTTACAACGGGCAGCCCGATCATGGCGATGAAGTTGTCCCGGCCCGCATGCGCTGGCGTAAAGAGGTCGGCGGCAGGTTAACCTGGATCGGGCAACGCCTTACCGAGGATGGGCTTCTGCCCGGAGACAGCGGGCTTGCCCATCTGGCGCGCTGCGCAGGCGAAAAAACGGCCGGCCCGCTCCTTGACTGCCAGGAAGGGCGCAGCGATATGGACTTCGGACTGGCCGACCGGCTGGCGGCAAGCCTTGACATACGGGCAGACTGGCTGCTCTGCGGGACGGGCACCCCCTTTCCGGTTGCAGACCTGGGC
>NZ_CAJCKS010000330.1:0-1954 GCF_903970985.1 Pantoea sp. ME81
GCGGAAGTCACCGCCTTCAGCTCCAATGCCAGCAAAACCGACTCCATTCTGGCGATGGGCGCCAATCGGGTGGTAAACAGCCGCGATGCGGAAGCCCTGAATGCATTAACTGGTCAGTTTGATCTGATCATCAGCACCGTTGCCGTGGATTTAGACTGGAAGCCCTACTACCAGGCACTGGCGCGACAAGGCAAGTTCCACACGGTGGGCGCGGTGATGAAGCCGTTTGAGGTTCCGGCGTTCAGTTTGATTGTCGGCGATCGTGCGCTAACCGGATCTTCAACCGGTTCTCCCGCTCAGTTACGTACCTTGCTCAAGTTAGCCGCCCGCGTGGATATCGCTCCACAGGTGGAGGAATTTCCGATGTCGCAGGTCAATGCCGCGTTAGAACATGTGAGAGCGGGAAAAGCCCATTATCGCGTGGTACTCAAAGCGGATTTTTAAGTCTCGTTGACGAGATGAGGTGCGCATCCTTGCGCACCAACCCTTATTTACCTTGTGGATCGCTTTCGCCCAGGAAGAAATACCACAACGGAATCGACATCAGTGCGGTGAACACTGCGCTGTATAAGGCAATCATCAACCCCTGCGTGATGTACATCGTCAATGACCAGTGGCTAAACGGGATACCGTATTGATCGATCACTCCGCCAATAATCGCATTGCTCATCACCGAAACGACAATCACCGCCAGAATGCACACGCCGCGCAGGAAGTTACGCATCTCCTTGCGCTTCACCGTAAAGCGAGCGCGAATAATGCCAAGCGGTGACTGCTGCGACGCCAGAATCTCCGCTTCGGTCATCGGAACACGTTGCTGTTTACGCCATCGCAAAACGTCGATCAGCAGAAATGCCAGCAAACTCACCCCCATCACCGGCAGCGCATAACCCAGCGCCAACGCCACCATCAGGCAGGTGCCTTTACTGTAGTGCGGTATAGCAAGCCAGGTTTCCGTTAACGTTTTCGCCGGGCTGGCTTCCGCCTGTTGCGGACGGCGAGCCCACCACATGCGATAACCCAGCACGATCATCGTGCATAAACCGAGTCCAAAGAACGCCAGCAACAGTTGGTTAGGCAAGCCAAACAGCACGCCCATATGCGCATCCACGCCCCAGCGCGTCAGTTTTGCCACCAGTGGGAACTGGGCGAAATAGACGTGATCAACAATCGTGAAGTCTTGCGGATTCACGGAAACCGCATCAACCCGTGTCGGCCAGCTTCGATCGATTTCGGTTACTGCCCATGCTTTGCCCGCGCTTTTCGGCTGACGTAACTCCAGCTTACTGGCGCTCAATCCATCCTGACGGGCGGCGCTGAGTACGCGATCCCAATCGCTGTCCGGCTGGTTGTTGGGCATCGGCTTCGCGGGCTGCGCAACCGGTTTTGCCATTGATGACATCGACATACTGGACATGTCCATATTCGACATATCCATATCAGGCATGCCTGGCATGCTGTGATGGTCAGCATGAGGATCGGCGGGCGCCGTATCGCCATTGAGTGAGGTGTTGACCTGCGGTGTCAGCCAGTTCAACTCAGTACGCCAGCGGTCAATATTATTACCCGCCCACTGCGACCAGGTTAAACCGGTGGCGGAGAAGAATACCAATCCCAGCACCAGCGTCAGACCCAGCGTGATATGCCAGTGACGGCTAAAGGCGAATCCCTTGCGCGCGGCTTTCAGCTTACGTTTCGGGCGCGTGCCCAGCCACAGCACCACGCCGCCCAGCGCGGCGACCCACAACCAGGACGCCGCGAGCTCGCTGTAGTTGCGGCCGAAATCACCTAGCAACAAGCTGCTGTGAAGTAAATCAAGCGTGGTACGCAGCGGAAGCACGCCGCTGGTGCCGTACACCGTCATGTCGCCTTTCACTTTCAGGCTATAAGGGTCGATAAACACTGCGCGAGACTGCGAAGCACCCAGTGAGGCATCGCTGAACTGTACGCGAGT
>NZ_CAJCKS010000331.1:0-1946 GCF_903970985.1 Pantoea sp. ME81
GTGACAGTGGCTTCTATGTTGATGGGGCACTGTCATTCGACTGGCATCGTGGCGATACCGATATTGCGCGGCAAAAAGAGGTGGGCAAACTGAAAGGCAATGGCTGGGGCGCCTCACTGGAAACCGGCTATCCGTGGCAGTTGGGCAATGGCGTACGTCTCGAACCGCAGGCGCAGTTAATGTACTTGCAACTTAACATGGATGATCTGGTGGATCGCGATAACACACGCGTCAGTTGGGGCGATTATGATCAAACCATTGGCCGCGTGGGCGCGCGTCTGGATCGCACCTGGCAAGATACAGCCGGCCAGCAATATACGCCTTATCTGCGCACCAGCTATACGCGTGGTTGGGGAGGGGCGGCCACTACGCGAGCGGGCATTAACGGCGGCGCGGACAGTGTCAGTTTCGACAGCGGGAAGTTCGGACAGATGTGGGATGTGGGCATCGGTGGTACGGCCGTGCTAAAAGGGAATCTCTCATTGTATGCCGAGGCCGACTATCGTCAGGAAATTGACGGTAACGGTACGAAAGGCTGGCGCTATAACGGCGGGGTTCGCTGGCAATTCTGATCGCGTTTACCTTACGCCAATATCCATTGGCGTAAGGTTTTTCTTATTTCCTCTCTCAAATGTTTAAATACATACACGCCGCTATTAATCAATATCGTCCACCTCAATCCAGGGTTATTCGAATCCATCTTCGCCTCTCACTCTTTAAATTAACGCTCCCTTTTGATGTTTAACCATCAAAATAAATCAGCCAGAATGCTTGATATCACATTTCGGAAAATGAATTTCAAATAAAAATTAACATGAAATAAAAATACCGATAGCGTCATTTTCTGTTTTGTTCTGCTGTATTTCCAAATGCGTTTTTACCAGGAGAGGTTATGGAAAAAGAACTGTATATCTCGACCAATACCGCGTCAGGCCCGAATAGCGTGACGCGAACTGAGCCTTTTGTGAAGATTATTGCGCTGGTGGCAACGCTCGGCGGATTATTATTTGGCTACGATACTGGGGTGGTATCGGGTGCGCTGTTATTTATGCGCAGTGACCTGCAATTAACGCCCTTCACCACGGGCCTGGTGACCAGCTCATTACTGTTTGGAGCCGCATTCGGCGCTTTACTGGCCGGACATTTCGCCGATGCCATGGGCCGGCGCAAAATCATCATCACTCTGGCGTTTATTTTTGCCCTTGGCGCAGTCGGTTCAGCCTTTGCGCCGGATGTTGTGTCGATGATTATGTCACGACTTTTCCTCGGCATTGCCGTGGGCGGTGCTGCGGCGACTGTGCCGGTGTATATCGCTGAAATCGCGCCAGCCAATAAACGCGGCCAACTGGTTACCTTACAGGAGTTGATGATTGTATCGGGTCAACTGCTGGCGTATGTCTCGAATGCAACCTTCAATGAAATCTGGGGCGGTGAACATACCTGGCGCTGGATGCTGGCACTCTCGACTGTTCCCGCCGTGCTGTTGTGGCTGGGCATGATTTTTATGCCAGAAAGCCCGCGCTGGCTTGTGATGCAAGGCAATGCCTGCGAAGCCAGGCATGTGTTGGAGAAGACCCGTGCAGCAGAGGATGTTGAGTGGGAGTTAGAAGAGATTGAAGAGACCATTGAAGAAAACCGGCAGAAAGGTAAAGGTCGGCTGCGCGATCTGCGTACGCCCTGGCTACGTAAGGTGTTTCTGTTAGGTATTGGTATCGCTGCCATCCAGCAGTTGACCGGCGTGAACACCATTATGTACTACGCGCCGACCATGCTGACAGCAACGGGGCTGAGCAACGATGCCGCGCTGTTTGCCACCATTGCCAACGGCGTCATTTCCGTGTTGATGACCCTGGTCGGGATTTGGATGATAGGCAAAATCGGTCGTCGACCGCTGGTGCTGGTGGGACAGATGGGCTGTACGGCTTGCCTGTTCTTTATTGCCGCCG
>NZ_CAJCKS010000332.1:0-1930 GCF_903970985.1 Pantoea sp. ME81
AGTGTGCTGGCAGCATTTGCCGGTGGCCGCCCTGCCCACGTTTGATACGCCCACCATCAAAGTGAACGCCTCACTGTCAGGTGCCAGCCCGGAAACCATGGCTTCCTCAGTGGCCACCCCGCTGGAGAAGAATCTGGCGACCATTCCAGGCGTGGCGACGATGACCTCGACCAACCTCGAAGGCGCCACCACCATCGTGCTGGAGTTCGATCCCTCGGTGAACATCGATTCGGCCTCGGTTGATGTTCAAGCCGCGCTGTATCAGTCACTGAAAAAACTGCCTTCGCAGATGACCACGCCGCCGACCTTCCGCAAAGTGAATCCCGCGGATGCGCCAATTGCACAGATCAGTCTGGATTCGCCCTCGATGACGCTTTCGGATCTCAACCGTTACTCGGACGACCTGATCTCGCCGTCGCTGTCGATGATCAAGGGCGTGGCGGAAGTCACGGTAATTGGTCAGAAGCGCTATGCCGTGCGCGTGGAAGTCGATCCCGCCAAACTCGCCGCCACCAACATGACGCTGGAAGAGTTGCACACCGCGCTGAAAGCAGCCAATGACAACTCCCCAGTGGGTGAGCTGGATGGCAAACGTCAGATGATGATGTTGCAGACCAGCGGCGACCTGCGCAACGCCAGTGACTTCAGCCAGGTGGTGGTGGCAACGCGCAATGGCCAGCCGGTCCGACTGTCGGATATTGCCAGCGTGCAGGACAGCATCGAAAACACCCTGAGCCACAGTGCGGTGAATAATCACACTGCCATCGTGCTGAGCGTGACGCGCCAGCCGGGTGCCAATCTGGTGGCGACGCTCGACACCATCAAGCAGCTGTTACCAAAATTACAGCAGCAGATGCCCGCGTCGGTGCACATGCAATTGCTCAATGACCGTTCGATCTCGGTGCGCAACGCCATTCACGACGTCAATCTCACTCTGCTGCTGACCATTGCGCTGGTGATCATGGTGATCCTGCTGTTCCTGCGCCATGTGCGCGCCACGGTGATCCCGGCATTGAGCGTGCCGATTTCGCTGCTGGGTGCGTTTGGCCTGATGTATGCCTTTGGTTTGAGCCTCGATAACATTTCATTGATGGGGTTGACCATCGCCGTCGGGCTGGTGGTGGATGATGCGATTGTGGTGCTGGAAAATATCATGCGCTACATCGAACAGGGTGAAGATCCTAAAAAGGCGGCGCTGAAAGGCGTCAGGGAAGTTGGCTTTACCGTGATTTCCATCTCGCTGTCGCTGGTAGCGGTGTTTATTCCTATCTTCTTTATGCCCGGCACTATGGGCCTGCTGTTCCATGAATTTGCCTGGGTGGTGTCACTGGCGATTCTGGTCTCGGCTGCCGCCTCACTCACCATCATCCCGCTGCTGGTGCCAATGTTGATGCGTCATGATCCTCATCACGCCAAACCTGAACCAGCATGGAGCCGGCTGTTTGAGCGCGGGTTTGAGAACCTGCGCCAGCACTATGCGCGTGGATTGAATTGGGCGGTGGATCACCGCGCGGTCACGCTTTCGGTCGCGGTGCTAACCGTGGCGCTCACCGCCTGGCTGTATACCAGTGCACCCAAAGGTTTCTTCCCACAGGAGGATATCGGTCAGGTCACAGCGAATATCGATACGCCGCAGGATATGTCCTACGACGCGCGTAAAGAAGTAGCCTTCCAGTTGGGTAATACGCTGTTGAGTGACAGCGCGGTTGAGACATTGGTGACGAAAGTGGATCACGACACCACTCAGCTCAACATTACGCTGAAGGACGCCAGCCAGCGTCCGGCCATGGCGCAAGTATTGCAGCAGATGCGCGCCGAAACCCACTACATGCCCGGTATTCAGGTGTTCTTCAGTCCGGTGCAGAACTTTAAGGTTGGAGGCCGTGCAGCGAAAAGTACTTATCAGTACACACTGCAATCGGTGAGCAGC
>NZ_CAJCKS010000333.1:0-1883 GCF_903970985.1 Pantoea sp. ME81
GCGTCGCCAGCGGTTTCGGCAATCAGCTTAATGTTATCCAGCGTGTTATGCGCCGCATCCGCTGGTGTGAACTGGATATTGGTAATCAAATCATCCAGCAGTGCGGCATCGTTATGCGTAGCGGCATATCCAGTTGCTCTTCGACGCGCAGGATCTGTCGATCAATGGATGATGCCGAGACGTGCAACACTTCCGAAGCCTTGCGCAGTGAACCCTGGCGCGCCACTTCGGTGAAATACAGTAAAAAACGGGAGAAGGCGAACATAGTGGGTGCTCTCTTTTTTGCAACACATCATGCGAATTAAACAGATGGACGCTTACACGATGGCAAAATAATAATCGCAGCCAGGATAAAAACAAGGGTATGCGCGGCTTTAGCGCTGTGACATCCCTGTTCAGACAGGCTGATTATGAAAGCAACACACCTGGCTGTCACCGTCATCGCAAAGCAGTTAAACGGTGCTGGCAACGTATCACTCACGCTGGGCAGTACTAGCGGCCAACCACTCCCGCATTTTACGCCGGGCGCACATATTGATGTGCATCTGCCCATCGGTGAAATACGTCAATACTCCCTGTGTTCCCCTGCTCACGCAGCGCATTATGAAATTTGTGTAAGGCTCGATCCCGCTTCTAAAGGCGGTTCGCAGTGGATGCATCATCAGTTGCACATCGGCGATGAGCTGACCATCTCGGCTCCTCGCAATCATTTCCCATTGCCTCATGCCCCGCGCACCCTGCTTTTTGCGGCAGGTATCGGCTTAACGCCGTTGTTAGTGATGGCGGAAGCGCTGGCTGTGCAGGAGGCTGATTTTGTGCTGCACCTTTATCTAAGGCGGCAGGATGAGCTGGCTTTTGCTACACGTTTGGCACTGCTCGGCGACCGCGCGGTGATCCATTACAGCGCTGAGGGCGACAGTCTTCGGACTCATCACCCTGCGGAGTTGGGTTCACCTGAAAATGGTGCATTGGTGGCCTGTGGCCCAGCGGGTTTTATGTCCCACCTGCAAAGTCTGGCGCTGGAATATGGCTGGCGCAGTGAGCAGATGCACAGTGAACGTTTCAAACCGGAATCAGCCCCACGCCTTCCAGGCGACAGTTTTGACATTGAGATCGCCTCGTCCGGGGCTCGTTTCACCGTCGGCCAGGCGCAAAGCATCGCTGAAGTACTGGAAAACGCGGGCGTTGAAATTGAACTCTCTTGTGAACAAGGCATGTGTGGAGCCTGTATTACCGGCGTGTTGTCGGGCGTACCGGATCACCGTGATGAGGTGTTGAGCCAAAAAGAGCGCGCGGCCAATGATTGCATCGTGCTGTGCTGTTCACGCGCGCACTCGTCCGTCCTGGTGCTGGATTTATGAAAGTCTATACAGGTGTGACTGGGGCGCGATTACCCCGCTGGCTATTAGCCGACAACTGGCCGATGCATAACGGTGCGCCACAGCTCGCCACCTTGCATTTCTCCTCTGAAGGTCCGCAATGCGAGCCTGAACAGCGTGTGCATCACGATTATTTACCACTGCATGGCGCTTTGGTGCTGCCCGCGTTCATCGAACCCCATGCGCATCTGGATAAAACCTTCACCATTCAGCGCAGTCCGGCACTGCAACCGGGATTGCTGGCCGCTATTACCGCAATGCATCAGGACCGCTTGCACTGGAGCCATGACGATCTGCTGCAACGCGCCCGGCAGGCCTTAAACTGGGCTGCGGAAAGTGGCGTTAGCCAGTTACGCACGCATATTGACTGGTTTACTCCCGATGCACCGCTCGCCTGGCAGGTCATTGGCGATCTCGATCATCCACTGTGCCAGATTGAACGCGTAGCGCTGGCGCCACTGAGTTTCTTCGCCAATGCCGCAGATGCCCAACACATTGCGGCAC
>NZ_CAJCKS010000334.1:0-1875 GCF_903970985.1 Pantoea sp. ME81
TTGACGTGGCAGGCATTAACGATATTCCTAAGTTCCTTGGCGGTGCACAATCAATCGCGAATGGCACGGGTATCCCGGGCATCACCGGTCGCTATCAGGCGGGCTTCTTCCCGATCATGATGTTTACTTCCCACGGCACATCGCTGTCTGGCGCTATGCTCCAGGTGCGGTCCAGTGCATAGCCGCTCTGACGTTTAATCGAAACACGGAACATGCCGGATTCCAGCACGAATAGGTTCAGCTGGTACTTCCCATCGACGGTTAACGCAACATGGTGTTGATCAGAATGCGTGAGTGACCAATTCTTTAAGGTTTTCATTGTTACCTACTTTATTCAGGCGCGCTGGGCGCGACGTTCAGCAATAAATGCAATCAGGAAGACCGCGCCAATCAGGTCGAAGAAGCCCATGGCGACAAATAACGGGTTAAAGCCAATCTTGTCGGCGGTGACACCAATCACCAATGAGAACAGGAAGCTGGAGATCCACGCGAAGGAACCGCGCATGCCGTTAACGGTGGCCATCTGGCCTTTATCAAACTTCTCCACCACCAGTGCGCTGAGCATGCAGGAGATAATCTGGTGACCGAAACCGCCAATCGAGATCAGTGCAATCGCCACGTAGGGATCTTTGGTCATTGCCACCAATGCGAGGGAGAGCATCAGGAAAGCGCCGGTGACCGAGCTGGCAACCACGGAGTTGACCAGTCTGAAACCAAACAGGCGGGTATAGAGGCGCGTCAGATAGCCACTGGCGACGCTGCCGAGGTCTGCAGCGAGGAATGGCATCCAGGCGAACATGGCAATCTGTTTGAGATCCATGCCGAGATCTTTCGCCAGGTAGAGCGGCACCCAAAAACTCAGCACGCCCCACGCCGGTTCGGCCATAAAAGCGGGAATGGCGATACCGTAAAAACGTTTATTCTTTGAGACACTTTTCAGGGCTTTAAAGAACGGTAATTTAACGGCAGGCGGTTCATTATCCTGACGAATAAATTCCAGTTCCGATGAAGACAGATTGGGATGAATTTCCGGATCGCGATACAGCAACCACCAGAGCACCACCCACGCCAGTGCCAGGCAACCCGTGAACAGGAAAGCGCCCTGCCAGCCGAAAGAAGCGTGCGCGAAGTAGATGATGGGCGGCGCCAGCATAGCGCCAATTGAGAAGCCCACGCCGGCCCAACCCGCTGCAACCGGACGCTCTTTTTTCGGGAACCATTCGCCTATCACTTTGGCGTTGGCTGGCGTGGCTGCGGCTTCCGCTCCGCCCATGACAAAACGCAGAATGGCAAGATGTACCCAGCTCGCCGCGCCGGCATGGAACAGACAGGCGACCGCCCAGACCGAGGCACAAATCAGGAAGCCGACTTTAAGGCCGATGACATCAATCAGCCAGCCGCAAATTGGTTGAAAGAAGGTGTACGCCAGCTGAAACGCACCGACGATCCATGAATATTGTTCAGTGGTGATGCCCAGGCTGGTTTTCAGCTCAGGTGCCAGAATGCCTAATGAGTTACGGGTGATGTAGTTGACGGTGACGCCCGCTAAGAACAACACCAATACCCACCAGCGCAAATTGCGGAAGGTGCGTTTGCTGCCAGCAGCAGCGATCCCTGGATTCAAACTGCGGTTCATCTGGTTCTCCAATCTTTATTAACATCATGAGCTTACAAATCCTGTGGTGAATGCGCGGGCCAGCGATAAACCGGAAATATCGCTGGCTGCCGCCCAGGAATTGCTGCTTGTTGTTGAGGAGCGACTTCAGTGAGTCATCTCTAACCATCCGCCAGGAGAGAGCGGAAGAAGATTCGTGTAGGGAAAGAGTGAACGCCCTGGTGTATATCATGGGGATAGGTGTTCTATAAAAAAAAAAT
>NZ_CAJCKS010000335.1:0-1869 GCF_903970985.1 Pantoea sp. ME81
GGTGCAGCGAGTGCTAGCTTACGATGCTGGTGTATGTCTGTGATCGACCTGTCCGCTGTCCGCTGGGCTCCGCACACGGGCCGACACTCTTGCCCTAGACGACGCATTCCCGATCTCCGCGGTACGCATTAATTTCATGGGGCTCTATGGCACGGCGTCTCCGCTGCCGTCGCATTACATTGATGATGTGACGCGGCAGCGCGAAGGGCACGAGGCCACCCAGGATTTCCTGGATATCTTCAGCCACCGCCTGACCACGCAGTTTTACCGCATCTGGCGCAAATACACCTACCCGGCAACTTTCGCTCCTGGTGGCACCGATGACACCTCTCAGTATCTGCTGGGGCTGGCGGGTCTGGGGATAACCGGCTGTGCGCAGAATATCGCGACGCCGGTCTCGCGATTCCTGGCGCTGCTGCCGGTGATGCTGCTGCCCGGTCGAACTGCCGAAGGGGTCTCCTCGCTAGTGAAGCTGCTGGCACCGGACACGCGCGCACAGGTCGTGCCCTGGGATTCACGTCGTATTCCCCAATCCTCAATACTGAATATGAGCACGCGCCACCCTGTCAGTCTGATGCATCGACCGGTGGTGGGGACGCATGCCACAGACGTCAACGGTCAGGTATTGCTGAGGCTGTTCACCGGCAACCCTGAGGAAGTTCGGGGATGGCTCCCCGGCGGGCAACTGCACGGAGACCTGATGGCGCTGTTGCACGTCTACCTGGGATCAAAGCTGGATGCGCGACTGGAGCTGTGCGTTGACCGCGCAATGATGCCTGATGCACAGCTAAGCTGCCGGACGGAGGGGGCGCAGCAACTCGGGCGCACGGCGGTGCTGCCTCTGACACAAATCACGGGCTCCCGCGAGTTTAACCAGATAACCATACAGCTCGGTCGCTATCAGCGCGTCCGGGTGCAACCTTCAAGGATCGAAACCGATGAACAGGGCGACTATCGCTGGTAAAACGCTTCTCCCTCTTATGCTGGCACTGAGCGTCAGCAGCTGCGGTCTGACGCAGAAAGTATCAGAGGGCACCGTCTCCGTAACAAAATCCATTTTTTATAAGCAAATACGCACACTGCATCTCGATTTTCGCGCCCGTGAAGGGGCAAACCGCAACGCACAGGGCGTCGCGCTCTCAACCGTGGTGCGCATATGGCAACTCAAGGACAGTAAAGCCTTTGACGCTTCAGACTATCCTTCGCTGCTTGCTGCTGACAGTCAGGTACTGAAGGCGGATCTACTGGCACAAAAGGACATACGCATCCGCCCGGGTGAGTCGGTCAGTATTGATATGCCTATGGACGATAAAGCGGAGTTCGTGGCGGTGGCCGGCCTCTTCCTCTCGCCGGACACTCAGGATGATCAGTGGCGACTGCTGCTGACCCGAGATGATCTCGACCCGGATAAGGCGCGGGTGATTGAACTGGGTGACGGTATCCTGACCCTGGTAGCGGAAAAGGCTCAAATACCATAATGACGCCTTCACTTTACGACATTCTTTACGGCAATTTCAGTGGCGGGCTGGATCTTGATGCCGTGAGCGAACGGGACCAGGTCATTCTTTCGGTGCTGGATAACCTGCAGCGCATCCTCAACACCCGCGCTGGTTCAATTGCACACATCCCCGACTACGGTTTGCCGGATATGACCCGCATCCTGCAGGGGATGCCGGGCACTGCGCACCAGCTGCTTCACACCTTTTCAAGCGTGTTGCTGAAGGACGAAACGCGACGTAAGCGTATTGAGTTGGCATTGCTGGAACAAACGGTGCCAGGCGACTTGCGAAACGCCATTGAATCCGAACTCACCGGTATTGGACTGGTGAGCTACGGCACGGAATTCAAACAAGAGGGCAGAGTGTTGAT
>NZ_CAJCKS010000336.1:0-1853 GCF_903970985.1 Pantoea sp. ME81
ATGAAGGCGATGCCGTCACCGAGGGAGGCTACGGCGGCCCGCACGGGCAGGATACACAGGGCCGCGGTGATGAGAGAAAGGTAGCCCGTGCGCTGCGCCCGACGCGCGGCATAGAGCGCGACCGGGATCATCACGGCCTGCGAAATAATCACGGTGGCCGCGGCAAAGACGCCCGGATTAATCCCCGCCTCCGGTGAAGCCGCCACCCGGACGCTCAGCATGGGCAAAAGGGCCGCGTTGCCCAGATGAAACAGCAGAACCGTGACGCCGCCGATGAGCAGTGCGGGCTCGTGAAGGAGCACAGACAGGCGCGGAAGGGCAGCGTGACCGGCGTCCGCGTTCAGCCCGCGGGCAAGCCTGTTATCAATATCTCGATCGCGGATCCCCATGACACAGGCCGTGGCCAGCAGGGCCATCACCGTCATCAGCACAAATACGGCACCGGTTCCCCAGTACCAGACCGAGGCGCCTGCCACCGCGGCCGCCGTCATGTTACCCGCGTGGTTGAACGCTTCGTTTCTGCCCGTCTGATGACCAAACTTTTCAGGCCCCGTCAGGCCCAGCGTCATGGCGGTCATCAGAGGGGCAATGAACGCGGCCGCCAGTCCGGTCATGACCTGAGAGACAACCGTCACGGCAGGACCGGGAAAATACCAGAGCATGATCGTCGCCAGAATAACGGTCAGGGTGCCGGTGACCAGCATCATCCGCTTGTTTCTGACCGCGTCCGCCGCGATACCCGCCGGTAAAGTGACAAGCAGGCTGGCCACGCCTGCTGACGTCATCACCCAGCCGATGGACTCTGGCTTCCAGTGATGTTCAGTCATAAATATCCCCAGAAACGGCCCCAGACCGTCCCTGACGTCTGCCATAAAAAAATTAACCAGGCAAAGAGCCTGAAGCGAGCGCAGTGACATAATTTCCCCGGAAAGATGAGCGAGCAGACTTAAAGATGGCAGATAAAAGGACGTTCAGCAGATGCCGGCGCGGCCCGTCGCATTGCCTGACTGCAGCTTTTTACTCAGCGCTGGACTGCCTTCCAGGGCGGCCCGTGGCCTCAGGTCAGCAGCGTCAGGGTGCCGTTATCTGCGCGTGAAGCAGTCTCTGAAAGTACCGGCCGCTACCAGAAACGCCAGCCGGTCAGATGCAGCGCGCGGGCAATGCCCCCGAGCGCGATGAGGATGAGCAGGCAGGCCAGACCTGCCATAGCGTTAAAACCAAACCGCACAAAGAGAAAATAGCCGGCAACGCATCCCGACAGGAATGAGACGATGGTCACGAGGTGCGTGCTGAGCAGCGCCCGGTGAACGGGCGCGTCGGCGGCTTCGCGCCGGCTGAACGACGCCCTGAGCCAGGAGCCCAGCGCCATACCGGCATCGGTCAGGGTCCCTGTCACGTGCGTTGACCTGACTCGCCCGCCGGACAGCTGGGTGGAGGTGGCGTTATGCAGCCCCATCAGCAGCGCGAGCGTGACCAGCACCTCGCCGTTATTGCGGATGCTGTACCACCGGATTTCAACCAGCGAGGTGGCCAGCAGCAGCATTCCCTCACAAAGCAGCAGCAGGCAGAATACCGTGCGAACGTTACGACGCAGCCCGAAGGCCACGGCGAGGCGCGCCAGCGTGGCGCCCGTCACGAAGGCCAGGATCAACACCGCGAGAAAAAGCAGCCCGTGCAGATCCCAGCTGCCCGCCTCCGCAGACAGATGGGAGGTGTTACCCGTCATAGATCAGAGGAGCGTAGTGTCAGGCACTGTACAACGAGCATGACGAAGATCGCAGCCTCCTCTTGCTAACAACAGAAAGAGATCAGTAGAATCATATACAACGAGACGACAACGAGTTAATACCACC
>NZ_CAJCKS010000337.1:0-1737 GCF_903970985.1 Pantoea sp. ME81
TGCTATGCTAGTCAGACACGGTGGTGTCTCGAGAGGACGGCGCGGCCGAAGCGCGGGTTCCGTGGATGGTAGTTCTGACGCATCCGCACCTGTGAGGGCGCCGTCGTCTTTTGTTCAAGCATCCGCCGTTCGGCGCGTTCCACTGCAGGACGTACACTCTTTCCCTACACGACGCCCTCCCGGTCTAGTCACGGCTGCCGTCCCGTCCTGCATGACGAGGCCGGCGCGGGTCAGAAAGGTCAGCTGCTGCGTCAGCACGTCGGCGCGGTCGGCGTGGCGGTACATTTCGCGCAGCGTCAGCGCGCCGTAGCTGCCGGCCAGTGCCACCACGGCCAGGGAGAGGATCATCATCCACAGCACGACGCGGCGGATGGTAAAGTGTCTGAGTAGCTGCATGAGGTTTCCCCGGTGTTGTTATTATTTTGAATAATAAAAAGCATTATCATTTATTTTTAATTGCGCGCGTGATTAAGTTGCGCGCTACATTTATTTAACAGGATTCTGGCAGGAATAATTAAAAAAGGACACTCCCCGACGATAAAATTAAAGAATCGCGCTGCGCTAAATAATTTTCTAAACAAAATAAGCATGACATAAGACCAGGCAGCGCCTATAGTAAGCGCCATAAGAAAGTTTTTAATCGTTTTTTCCTTTCGCAGTTATTGTCTTTTATAACGGTTCGTTACCGTCCACTTTATCTTTATAATTTCGCACCGGAACCAGGCCGGGGCGGAGGAACCCATGCTGATGAATCTTAACGGCGACAACGATCGCCGCGCGCGGGCGCTGAAAGCGCTGCGCAGTCCCGATGAAAGCCGCGATGACGTGCTGCGCAAGTTTGTCCGACTGGCCAGCCAGGCGCTTGGCATACCCGGCAGCTTTATTTCAGTGCTGGACGACGAGCACCAGCACGTGCAGGCCGCACACAACTTCGCCCTCGCGCAGTCCTCGCGTGAAGACTCCCTCTGCCGCCACGCGGTGGACAATGATTGTGCAGTGGTGGTGCCCGACACCTGGCTGGACGCCCGCTTTGTGACGCATCCGCTCATCACCGGCGCGCCCTACATCCGCTTCTATGCCGGCGTGCCACTCAAAAACCGGGAGGGGATCGTGCTCGGCACGCTGTGCGTCACGGACACCGCACCGCACCCGTTTGGCGCTGAGCAGGTTACCACCCTGAAGCTGCTGGCCGCTCTGGTGATGTCGTTTCTGGAGGCCTGGCACTCCGCCGGATTTGCTGACCCGGTCACTGCCCTGCCTAACCGCCAGCGCCTTATCCGCGACCTGCAATATCTCGCAGTGGCGGGGGACAATACGCCGCGCCGGCTGGTGCTGATTGACTGCATCGACATGCCGCGCGCCTATGAACTCGCGCGCTCGATGGGCATGGGCCCGGTGGAGAGCCTGCTGAAGGACGTCGCCACGCTGCTGCCGCTGCGGCTGCGTCCTGCCACTGGCGAGCTGCTCTACACCGTTGCCACCGGCCGCTTTGCCGTGCTGACGCGTGACGAGAGCCGGCTCACCGCGGACTGGGTGGCAGGACGACTGGAGGGGATCAGCGCCGACCTGGGCGACGGCATAGCCGTGGCGCTCAGCACCCACACCGGCGAGGTGGCCTTTACCACGGGCAGCATTACGGCGCAGGAGGTGCTTCGCCGCGCGGTCAGTTCCCTGCGCGAGGCCATCGGGCGCGGCGTTCCCGCGATGCGCTTCAGCCCGGCATCCGATGCCCGTCAC
>NZ_CAJCKS010000338.1:0-1682 GCF_903970985.1 Pantoea sp. ME81
ATGAGTGATGTGCTCTAACCAGCTGAGCTACGTAGCCTGAGTTTACTGCTTACTGCATCCGATAATGGCTGGGATACCTGGATTCGAACCAGGGAATGCCGGTATCAAAAACCGGTGCCTTACCGCTTGGCGATATCCCATTTGTCGACTCGCATCCACGAGTAAATATCGGATTGGCTGGGGTACCTGGATTCGAACCAGGGAATGCCGGTATCAAAAACCGGTGCCTTACCGCTTGGCGATACCCCATCCGGCTGCCGAAGACTGAAATGGTGCGGGAGGCGAGACTTGAACTCGCACACCTTGCGGCGCCAGAACCTAAATCTGGTGCGTCTACCAATTTCGCCACTCCCGCGAAAAGATGGTGGCTACGACGGGATTTGAACCTGTGACCCCATCATTATGAGTGATGTGCTCTAACCAGCTGAGCTACGTAGCCATCTTTTTTCGCTAACCTTCATCGGCGTTGCGGGGCGCATTATGCGTATTGAGCTTTGTAGCGTCAACAAGTTTTTTGCCGTTTTTTGCCTTAAAACGCCTGTTTGACTGGCTTGTAACCAGGGTGGCGATTTATTCAGCAGTTTTCTATCCTCACATCGACGATGAAAACAAAAAGGGGCCTTTACAGACCCCTTATCCTACTCATTCACAAGCTTATTTGTAGGCGGACTGATGCACGCCGACAGCACGACCAGATGGGTCATCCATGTTTTTGAAAGCTTCATCCCACTCAATCGCTTTGGCAGATGAACAGGCGACGGATGGACCGCCCGGAACACACTCTGCTGCACTGGCTATCGGGAACAGCTCTTCAAAGATTTCGCGGTACAAATACGCTTCTTTCGAGTTCGGCGTGTTGTACGGGAAACGGAAGTGCGCGGTAGACAACTGCTGATCGGTGATCTGCTTCGCGGCCACTTCTTTCAGGCTATCGATCCAGCTGTAGCCTACGCCATCAGAGAACTGCTCTTTCTGACGCCATGCCACGCTCTCCGGCAGGTAAGAAGAGAAGCATTCACGCAGAATGTGTTTCTCCATTTTGCCGTTGCTGCCGCACATTTTGTCTTCCGGGTTGATGCGCATCGCCACATCAAGGAATTTCTTATCGAGGAACGGTACGCGGGCTTCAACGCCCCATGCCGACATCGCTTTGTTGGCACGCGCACAGTCAAACATGTGCAGCGCCAGCAGTTTACGCACGTTCTCTTCGTGGAATTCCTGAGCGTTAGGTGCTTTGTGGAAGTACAGGTAACCACCAAACACTTCGTCCGCACCTTCACCAGACAGCACCATTTTGATGCCCATTGCCTTGATTTTACGCGACATCAAATACATCGGCGTAGAGGCGCGAATGGTGGTGACGTCATAGGTTTCGATGTGGTAAATCACATCGCGAATCGCATCCAGACCTTCCTGCACGGTGAAGTGAATCTCGTGGTGCACGGTGCCCAGATGTTCCGCCACTGATTTGGCCGCTTTCAGATCAGGTGAGCCTTCCAGACCTACCGCAAAAGAGTGCAGCTGTGGCCACCAGGCATCACTTTTATCTTCATCTTCCACACGTTTTGCCGCAAAGCGCTTCGTCACGGCAGAAATGATAGAGGAGTCGAGGCCGCCAGACAGCAGCACGCCATAAGGCACGTCAGACATCAGGTGGCTTTTCACTGACTCTTCCAGTGCAT
>NZ_CAJCKS010000339.1:0-1680 GCF_903970985.1 Pantoea sp. ME81
TATTACATCCCTAATTGAAAGCATTGCCTTCCAGACAAATATTCTGGCCTTAAACGCCGCAGTGGAGGCCGCCCGGGCAGGTGAAGAAGGGCGGGGATTTGCCGTGGTGGCGGGTGAAGTCAGGACGCTTGCAAAGCGTAGTGCGAGAGCTGCGCATGACATCAAACTACTGATGGTGGAGGCAGTAAGTGTTGTTGACAGCGGCGTGGTCGCCGCCGCAGATGCAGGGCACAGCATAATGAAAATTGTCAGTATGGTGGGTGAGCTGGCGGAATCCATAGATAATATATCACTGGCTTCATCCGAACAGATGCAGGGTATCTCCCAGATCAGCATTGCCGTCAGTCAGATGGATGGAGTAACCCAGAATAATGCCGCGCTGGTTGAGGAATCCTCGTCTGCCTCACAGTCACTGTCTGAACAGGCACACGCGCTGCGCGAAATGGTTGAAGCCTTCAGGGTATAAGGTCTTTGAGAAGAGGGTGTGGGTTAATTATTCGCTGCGGTTTAGTCGGACACTTTGCTACATAAGGTCAGGGGCTGTACAGAATTTAAGTCACAATAAGACCTGTGACACATCATAATATTAAATTTTGAACAAAGTTTTAATCAGCAGACATTTTTCCCGGAGATCCCGGTGATATTGAGTCTGGACAATGCCGATCAGCACTATCATATCCCGCTGCTGCTCAGTCAGTAAGGGTGCTCGACTTACCGGGGCAACTGAGTCGGTCAGGCACACCAAGTTTCATCAGGGAAACATTTGATAAAAAAACCGGCGCGTCGCTGGTTTTTATCAGGGGTACCCAATGCCTACCATTTGAACTGATTAGAGTCTTCCCAGTCCTTCAGCTCTTTCTCAGCCTGCTCCTTGCCGTAACCGTAGCGTTCCAAGATACGGCCGACCAACTGGTCGCGTTTCCCTTCCGCCACGTCCATGTCGTCATCGGTGAGTTTGCCCCATTGTTCCTTAACTTTGCCTTTGAACTGCTTCCAGTTTCCGCTGATGCGATCTTCGTTCATGCTGTTCTCCTTGATTGATGGTCTGTGGCCTCAGGGGCTTCATGCAGAGCTTTGTGCTAAACAGTATGAATCATCATGATAAATTTTCCTGCACAACGTCACATTCCCCGATTTTTTCTGAAGGATGACCAGCCGAAACGGCAGGCGTGGCTGACAGAAAGACTCCTCTCCGGCTACGTGCCGGCATCACCCAGCTATCCCCACCGCGGCTTGCAGGGGAAAAATGCTCTGCGTGATATATTTATCTTATATTACTGTTATTTATGACAATTAATGTCACTACCCCCCTATCATCCTATCCTGAATGGCTTGGCAAAAACTCAGAAATTATCCCCTTCATGAGTGGCTTCTCGACAGCAGCGAGGCACGCTGTCCCCCCTCCCAGATGATCAGCGCAAGCATGGCCAGCGCGCCCATGACGGCAAACGCAGCGGAATAGGAGTAGTGTGAAATCAGCGTGCCCGTCATGGCCGGGCTCAGGGCGGCGCCGGCACCCTGCATAAGCAGGATAAAGCTCTGGCCGGCATTGGTGTGCCCTTTACCGTCAAGCACCCTGACCACAAAGCCCGGCACAGCAACCCCGAGAAGACCGGCCGCCATACCGTCCAGTATCTGGATGGCGGGCATGAAGGCGATGCCGTCACCGAGGGAGGCTAC
>NZ_CAJCKS010000340.1:0-1646 GCF_903970985.1 Pantoea sp. ME81
CATTCATGTTTAAAATCAGAATCAACTATTACAAAAAAGGAGAGTTATATGCGAGAAGGAAAAATTATAAAAGCTGTAAGTGGGGTTTATTACGTGCAGAATGAAGAAGGGGTTACGTTATGTCGTGGACGAGGTGTATTTAGAAAAAAAAAACTGACCCCACTCGTTGGCCCTCCAGGACTTTTTCCGGAAGCATTCGGTCACCACGTCAAACCAGGCGCCACCGCCAGCGCTGAGGATGATGTGATCGCTGCTGAAGAGTTGATGATCTGCCAGCAGTGCAGCGGTGCTGATCATCATCTGACAATACGCTTTCACGCGCTGAATACCGGCTTCATCGCGACCCGCCCCCAGCGCACCTTCATAACCGGCCACGCCCACCAGCTGCAGTGAAGGGCTGTCTTTAATCGCTTCGGCAATCTTGATTGCTTCCTGTTGGGAACGGCAGCCGGTGCGACCGCCACTCACCGACATCTCCAGCAGCACAGAAATCTGAGTATCGCCGAGATGCTGTTCCAGCAATTTTACGCCCTGCAGTGAATCCACATAGCAGAGGAAACCGTGGTCGGGATGCTGCTGCTGCCATTGACCAATCCAGCGAATGCCCGCCGGATCGACCAGCTCATTGGCGAGAAACACATTGCGAATGCCAAACTGACGCAGCGCGCGCACCTGTGCTGGCGTGGCAGCACCCAATCCCCACGCGCCACCTTCGCTAATGGCGCGGCGCAAGATCGCGGGCGACATTGAGGTTTTCCCGTGTGCTGCCAGCATGATGCCGTTTTCCTGGCAAAACGTGGCAAGCTGGTGGAGGTTGTTCTGCAGCGCTGATTGCTTCATCACCATCAACGGCGAGAACACTTCATCACTGGTAAAAACGTTACTGCCCGGCGTTAACGGTTGATCGCCAGCTCCCGCTACCGATTTAAACCGTGGCGCAGGTTGTTGGGCATCCAGCAAACCGTCTGCCTGCAGTGGAAAACGAATCGACATAGTGGCTCCTGTTAGTGCTCAAGCACACGCGATAAGAATTGCTGAGTGCGCGGGTTCTGCGGATTAACAAAGATTTGCTCCGGCGAACCCTGCTCAGCGATAACGCCCTGATCCATAAACACCACGCGATCGGCCGTTTTACGGGCAAAACCCATTTCGTGCGTCACCACCACCATGGTCATGCCTTCACGTGCCAGGCTGCGCATCACTTCCATCACCTCGCCAACCAGCTCTGGGTCAAGTGCGGAGGTGGCTTCATCAAAGAACATGATCTTCGGTTCCACCGCCAGCGCGCGCGCAATGGCGACGCGCTGCTGCTGACCACCGGAAAGCTGTGCCGGATAGTGATGCGCGCGTTCCGCCAGCCCAACGCGAGTCAGCGCTGCCATACCGCGTTTGTTGGCTTCCGCTTCCGACAGTTTTTGCGCTTTAATCAGCGCCAGGGTGACGTTACCCAGCGCGGTTTTGTGCGGGAACAGGTTGAACTGCTGGAACACCATGCCGACATGGCCGCAAATTTCGCTGCTGCGCTTGCGGTCGTGCAATGGCACTTTGTTGACCCATATTTCACCGCCATCAGCGGTTTCTAAGCCGCTCATGATGCGCAGCACCGTACTTTTTCCTGAACCGGACGCACCAATCAACACCAGCAC
>NZ_CAJCKS010000341.1:0-1619 GCF_903970985.1 Pantoea sp. ME81
CAAATTTATTCTCAATAGTTTCAAATAGATGGTCCCTTAAGATGGATTTCATCCCATGAAAGAGACTTTTAGTATTGACCAATCTCGTACTTTTAGTTCATTATCAACCTGCAGCTGAACGGCACAGCATACTGTCGGGCGGGAGGAGTGCATTGGCGCGAGATCCCGAAGAGGCAAAACCCACCTACCTTGCAACAAACGAGATCGCATCATCCGGTACGATCTCTTTTGTTCGAGGAGGTGTTATGAAGAAGCACACAGTGATATGTCCAGTATGCTGTCGATGTTTTGACCCACGCGTTCCCCACTCTCACATCACGCAATACCATAGCAACGCGAGTGAATATGAATTGAAGCGAATTCGTGATGCACGCCGTAAGTGCTTTGGTACTGCTAAACCAATTAAGAAAAAATGTCCGATGTTTTCGTAAGCCGGTATAGAAGTGCGCAGTAGATTTTAAGAATGAGGTGTAATGAAAGAGAAAAATAATGCATGACACTGGTAAAAATATGGCTGCTCTGAGTCAAATCATTTAGAGCAGCCATATTCCTCTTATTTACAATTATCTGTATTTTCTAAGTAATTCTCTTGCAGCAAGTTTGCCCAACGCGTTCGCAGCAAACGGACTGTCCCCGGTAAGAACATTGCGGTCCTGATTCACGGTACCCCTGATGTCGTCGTTAATCAGCTTGATACCCATGTCTTTAAGCTTCTCACCAAAATACCAGGTTAAATGCCCCGGCATGTAACCCATATCTGGCGTCTGCCTGTCAGCAGAATCAGGAAATGCACAGATTTCATAGCCCTTTAACGGGTTATCCCCTTTATCCAGCGCAATGAAAGCCGCCGGGCCATGGCAGATGGAAATCAGATGCCGATCATTCTGAAGGGTCCAGCGAATCACCTGCGCCACGGCTTCATTCTCTGGCAGACCGATTAAGGCACCGTGACCACCGGGTATAAACACTGCCACATAGTCGCTGTGGGGAGTCAGCGATTTAACTATGTCATCCAGTTTAAGAGGGCTGCGGAACTGAGGCACGCATCGGTTGTAAAAGCCCACCACGGCCTCGTCTTTCTCCGGCATAGCCCAGTATTCGAACTTCGCCATCTGGCCTGAAATTGTGGCCACATCGAAATTAAAACCCGCCTGATGCAGATGATACATCGGCAACAATGTCTCGACTGGATGATTACCGGTTGAAAAGAGCGTGTCGTTTTCAAGCGGGAGGTATCGCTCGTCCGCACAGATAACCAGTACCTTTCCGTTACCGGTGTAGGGATTTTCATACTCTGCATCGCTGAGATCGGAAACCGGGCTGGTGAACTGGTCACGGGAAAATGATGAAGGGAAGAAAGCACCATGCTCGGCAGTATCGGGGACAGGTGATTTGCTGAGTTCCTGCGTCATTGAAGACTCCTGAATTAAATAAACAGACTACCTGAGTTTAGGCCAGAATCCTGACCCGCCAGTTCATCAGTACACGTTGTTAAATTCAGAATCCCGCTTTTTTAGCCTTTGTCTGTCCACCCATATTCACTACTAAACACTAACTCATACCAGCACTGACCCATCAGGGTCATATCAACGAGGAGTACCACCATGCAATATCGTGAA
>NZ_CAJCKS010000342.1:0-1619 GCF_903970985.1 Pantoea sp. ME81
GACCGCAGTACATCACGTTTATGCGATCCGCCCACTGGCTCATGGTGCGCAGGTCATGACTGATCAGCAAAATCGTGGTGTTGTTATTTTGGTTTAGGCGGCTCAACAAGCGGAATATTTGTGCCTGCGTGGTCGGTTCCATAGCATTGGTCGGCTCATCGGCGATCAGCAGACGCGGCTGATTGGCCAGCGCAATGGCGATCATCACTTTCTGGCATTCACCTTCCGTCAATTCATACGGGAAACTGCGCATGATGTCTTTGTGGTCTTTAATGCCCACGCGGTGCAACAGTTCGATGGCACGCGCTTTGCGCCAGAACCACAAACGCTGATACCAGCGCCCTTTAAACGTCCAGCGTGGGATCGCCTGCATCAACTGGCGGCCGATGCTTTCAGAGGGATCCAGGCAGGATTGCGGTTCCTGGAAAATCATCGACACGTTATGGCCGACAATGCGGCGTCGTTCGCGCGGCGACAAACGCAGCAAATCGATATCATCGAACACCATACGATCGGCTGTGACGCGCCAGTTGTCTTTGGTTACGCCGCAAATCGCCTTCGCAATCAGGCTTTTGCCGGAGCCGGATTCCCCTACCAGCCCACGTACTTCACCTTCACTGAGTGTCAGATTAATGCGATCAACGGCCTTCACCGGACCTTCTGAGGTCATGAACTCGATAGTGAGATTACGAATATCCAGTAACGGCATTATTCAGCTCCCGCTTCTACAGCACGACGGATGCCATCGCCCAGCAGGTTAACGATCAACACACTGACCATCAGCGCGACGCCGGGCAGCATCACGGTCCAGGGCGCGACATAAATCAGCTCCAGCGCATCGCCCAGCATCGCTCCCCATTCCGGTGAGGGCAGCTGTGCCCCTAAATCGAGGAAACCGAGTGCGGCAATGTCGAGAATGGCCATGGAGAGTGAACGCGTAAATTCCCCGACCAGCAGCGGCAGGACATTGGGTAGCACCGCGTTCCACAGAATATTCAGATTGCGCGCGCCATCCAGACGCAGCGCCACCACGTACTCTTTTTCCATCTCGTTATGTACCGCAGTATAGATCTCCCGCACCAGGCGCGGAATGATTGCCAGCAATACCGCCAGCATGGCGTGTTCAAGGCGTGGGCCTAAAAAGGCCACCACAATGATTGCCAGCAGCAGCGAAGGGATGGAGAGCAAGGTATCCAGCACGTGGTTCATTACCGCAGAGCGCAAACCGTGGGTAATGCCGGCCAGCACCCCCAGGATCAGGGCGCAGATCGCGGCTAAAACCGTCACCATGATGGCCGAACCAACCGTTGGCGCTACGCCGCTCAGCAGGCGACTCAATACATCGCGGCCCAAATCATCGGTGCCGAGGAAGAAGGAGACATCCCCGTAGCGCGACCAGGAAGGGGGCAACAGCTGATAGCCGAGGAACTGCTGATCAATGCCATAGGGCGACAATAAGCCGCCAAACAGGCACAGGAATAACAGGGCACCGAAGCCGTACAATCCGATCATGCCACTGGTATCACGATAAAAACGCTGCCAAAACAGACGAAACGGGCTGGGCAGCCGCTTCTCTGCATAGATATCATCGTAAGGCATACCATTCCTTGTGTTTCAAC
>NZ_CAJCKS010000343.1:0-1612 GCF_903970985.1 Pantoea sp. ME81
GTTTTGTGTCGTTATGGCTGAGTCGCGGCACGAGAGATACACCAGGACGTACGCTCTTTGCCGACACGACGCTCTACCGAGCTCACGTTCGCCGGGTGTCACAGTGCGCGATATTGTTATCCTCCCCAACAGCGTTGACCTGTAACCAGCCGAGGTGCAGCAGCATGAGTAACGAAAAATATCTGATTGGTGTCGATGTTGGTTCGGCCAGCGCTCGCGCGGGCGTGTTTGACCGCGCGGGAAATCTGTTAGGCCATGCAAAACAGTCCATCACCACCTTCCGTGCCCACGGTCATGTGGTTGAGCAATCCGCCAATGAGATTTGGCAGGCGGTCAGTCACTGCGTGCGCGAGGCGGTGGCCACTGCCGCTATCGATCCCGCTGCGGTGGCTGGCATTGGCTTCGATGCCACCTGCTCGCTGGTGGTGATCGATGAACAGGGGCAACCGTTGCCCGTCAGCCCAAACGGAGAGGCGGAACGCAATATTATTGTGTGGATGGATCACCGCGCCACGCAGCAGGCCGATGCCATTAACGCGACGAAACATCCGGTGCTCGACTACGTGGGCGGACGCATCTCACCGGAGATGGAGATGCCAAAACTGCTGTGGCTGAAAGCCCACAACCCGCAAACGTTCCAGAACGCCGCACACTTTTTCGATCTCACCGATTACCTCAGCTGGCGCGCGACAGGCGATACGGCGCGCTCATCCTGCACCGTCACCTGTAAATGGAACTACCTTGCCCATGAGCAGCGCTGGGATGCCGACTACTTCAGTGCCATTGGCCTGCCGGAATTCGCTCAGGAGAAATTTGCGCGTATCGGACAGCAGATCGTCGAGCCAGGCACACCGTGCGGCACAGGTTTAACCGCGCAGGCCGCCGCCGACTTTGGCTTATCTGCTGGCACGCCCGTGGCCGCCGGGTTAATCGATGCCCATGCAGGCGGCGTCGGTACGCTGGGCGCAGATGGCAGCCCGGAGGATAAACTCGCCTATGTGTTTGGCACCTCGTCCTGCACCATGACGCCGACGCGTGAAGCCGCGTTTGTGCCAGGTGTGTGGGGTCCGTATTACTCGGCGATGGTGCCGGGTTTATGGTTGAGTGAGGGCGGACAAAGCGCGGCAGGCGCCGCCATAGGTCGCCTGCTGGAGATGCATCCAGCCGCCGCGAGTGCACAGCAGGCCGCCGATGCCGCTGGCCTTTCACTGCCGGTGTACCTTGCGGAACAGGCTTTGCAGCAAGCTCGCAGTGAATCAGCAACGGTGGATTTAGTCGAAGGTCTGCATATCGTGCCGGAATTTGCGGGTAATCGTGCACCTTTTGGCGACCCTTACGCGCGAGCGGTGATTTGCGGTCTGGGTATGGACAACGATGAAGCGAGCCTGATCGCACTGTATATCGCCGGCTTGTGCAGCCTCGGCTACGGCCTACGCCAAATCATTGAGGCGCAAACCAGCAAGGGTATCGTCACGCGGTCGATTGTTATCAGCGGCGGTGCCGGGCAACACTCGCTGGTACGCCAGTTGCTGGCGGACAGCTGCCAGCTTCCTGTGCAATCCACCCACTGCCCTGAGCCGGTATTATTTGGTTCAGCGAATGTTTCCGCTGC
>NZ_CAJCKS010000344.1:0-1607 GCF_903970985.1 Pantoea sp. ME81
ACTCAACGCCCGATGTTCCGCCTACCGCACTTGCATAGTTAAAAGGCCTGCCAACAAAGCAGGCCTTTGCCCCCAGCGCCAATGCTTTGATGACGTCGGTGCCACGTCGGATGCCGCTGTCCATCATCACCGTCATATTTCCCGCAGCGGTGACAATCTCGGGCAGGACACAAATCGGCGGGATCACCGTATCCAACTGACGACCGCCGTGATTCGAGACCACAATGCCGTCGATGCCGATGGATTTACAACGTAATGCATCGTTACGACTGAGAATGCCTTTAATTACCATCGCGCCTGCCCAGCGCTGACGAATATGTTCGATATGCTGCCAGGTGAGATGGCTGCGCCCACTGAAGTCACGCACGGCATTTTTGGAAAACAGCGGTGCGCCACGCACTGCGTTGTTGTTCTCAAAATAAGGTATGCCCGAGGTCAGTAAGGTTTTCAACAGCGTGCCGTAAAGCCAGCGGGGATGAGTGACGCCTTGCCACGCCAAGGCCAGACTGGGGCGGAATGGCGTGGAAAATCCGGCGCGCACGTTGTTTTCCCGGTTAGCTTTGACAGGCGTATCCACCGTCACGACCAGTACGGATATGCGCGCACGCTTGACGCGATCCACCAACGCATCAATCTCTTCCAGCGTCTTTGGCAAATAGGCCTGGAACCACATCGCTGGATTAGCCGCAGCCACGTCCTCCAGTGGAATCAACGAGGAACCGCTCATAATAAAGGGCACGTTCTTGCTCGCCGCTGCCCGCGCTAAAGCAATATCGCCCTGAAAACCGGTGATGGCAGAGATGCCCATCGGCGCAATACCCACAGGCGCCGCATAGCGATGCCCAAACAGATCTACCTCAGTATTACGTTGCGACACATCGACCATGTTTTCAGGTATCAGGCCGTAATGAGCATAGGATTGCTGAGTATGATGGAGCGCAATGTTGTCCTCAACACCACCGGATACATAAGCGAACAGCGGATGGGGCAGACGCTTTTGGGCATATTTCTCGAAATCATTTAACGAGAGGCAACGTTGGTACAGTTTGCGCATGGGCTAGCGATTCAGCTGTGAGGATAAAGAAGAGAAAAGTCATGCTATTGCAAGAAGGGGATCTGGCAAATGCTTTAAATGGCATTGCATATCTGAATAAAGCATATGGGCGCACCTTAGTGCGCCCATCGTTAATTAATGTTGTTCCCAGGTATGATATTCGCCATCACGTCGGCCTGGGGCCGTTTCAGGCAATCGAAGCAGGCCTACAACGGAAATCACCCCCAGTACTGCAACATACAGCGCCAGGCCATACCAGTGCCCATCGGTGGCCTGCAGGATCTTCACCGCGACTAAGCCAAGCACGCCACTGCCAATTAACGATCCCACCTGCCAAATCACTGCAATGCCGCTGCAGCGAATATGCGTCGGGAACAGTTCCGGGAACCAGGAAGCCTGTGGGGCGTAGCACATACTGTGGCCCAGCGTCAGCGCGACAATCATCGCAATTTGCGTTAGCCAGTAGCTGTTTTGGGACAGGGCATAAAAGAACGGCACGATGGAAATCACAATCAGCAGTGCACCCATCATGTATACCGGTTTGCGACCGATC
>NZ_CAJCKS010000345.1:0-1575 GCF_903970985.1 Pantoea sp. ME81
GATCGCCGATTCGCTGGAGACCATTCTGGCCGATACGCAGGTACAACTGGTGGCAGGCGCGGCGATTCCCTCGGAACGCTGTGCGCTGGGGCTGAAAGTGATGGCAGCGGGCAAGGATTACTTCACGGATAAAGCCCCGCTCACCAGCCTGGAACAGCTGGAAGACGCCAAAGCGATGTGCGCTAAAACCGGGCGCAAATATGCGGTGTATTACAGCGAACGTCTGCACGTGGAGAGCGCGGTGTTTGCCGGGCAATTGGTGGAAAAAGGGGCTATCGGGCAGGTGGTACAAACCCTTGGCACGGGTCCACATCGTGAAGGCACCGGACGGCCCGACTGGTTCTATCAGCGTCGCTATTTCGGCGGCATCCTGTGTGACATCGGCAGCCATCAAATTGAGCAATTCCTCTACTACACCGGCAACAGCGACGCCACGGTGGTGGCGAGCCAGGTGCGGAATTTCCGCCATCCACAGCACCCGCAATTTGAGGACTTTGGCGATGCGATGCTGGCGGGCGAGAACGGCGCCACTGGCTACTTCCGCTGCGACTGGTTTACGCCGGATGGCTTATCCACCTGGGGTGATGGGCGCATGACGCTGCTTGGTACCGACGGTTATATCGAGATCCGCAAATACACCGATCTCACACGTGGCGAGCAGGATGTGGTGTATCTGGTGAACAAAGAAGGAGAGTTCCGCTATGCCGTTTCCGGCGAAGTCGGCTTCCCGTTCTTTGGACAGCTCATCAATGACTGTCTCCATCGCACCGAGCATGCGATGACGCAAACGCATGCTTTCAAAGCGGCGGAATTGTGTGTGAAAGCACAGATGCTCGCCAACGCCGGATAACGCATTCGTTTATTCAGTTGATTTCCAATTCTGTTGATAACAACGGCGGCAGGGCATAGCACCTTGCCGCTATTACATACCCTACCAGAACAGGAATCGGATCGATGGTTAAACCTACAGAACGTCGCGTCGGTTATGGCGTCGCGATCGGCTACGGCCTGACGGATCTCTTTGGCGGCGGTGCCTTTGCGGTGATTGGCACCTGGTTGCTGTTTTTCTATACCACCTACTGCGGATTATCGGTGTTTGAAGCGGGCTCGATATTTGCCATCGCCCGCGTCATCGATGCGATATTAAGCCCGATCATGGGCTACATTACTGACAACTTCGGCAACACCTGGCTGGGGCGTAAATTTGGCCGCCGCCGTTTCTTCCTGCTGATCTCCTCTCCCTTGATGCTGCTGTATGGCGCTTTGTGGGTGACGGATATGGGCTACTGGTACTATCTCGGCACGTATCTCACCATCGAGCTGCTGTCGGCAATGGTGCTGGTGCCGTGGGAAACCTTGTCCTCGGAGATGACCAATCGCTTTAGCGAGCGCACGCGTCTTTCGGGCGTGCGCCTGATGTTCTCGGCGCTTGGCAGTTTTCTTGCCGTCTCAGTGCCGGGCATCATCATGACCTATACCGGCAAAGACAACGCCATTACCTACACGCTGACCGGCGTCATCTTCTCGGTGATCTACTGCGTGGCGGTGTTTATTACCTGGTTGAGCACCTGGGAA
>NZ_CAJCKS010000346.1:0-1514 GCF_903970985.1 Pantoea sp. ME81
GTATCCATCGCTCTAACCTGATCGGCATGGGGATCCTGCCGCTGGAATTCCCTGCTGGCGTCACGCGCAAAACATTGGGATTAACCGGGGAGGAGTTTATTGATGTTGAAAACCTTTCCCAGTTGAAACCGGGTTGTACTGTGAATGTCACCCTGACGCGCGTCGATGGTAAAAAAGAGACGCTGGAAACCCGGTGTCGTATCGATACCGGCAATGAGCTGACCTATTACCAGAACGACGGCATATTGCATTATGTGATACGTAATATGCTGAACTAAAGAAAAAGCCGGGAGATTTCCCGGCTTTTTGCTTTCTGCATTACGCTTTTGGCAGCAGATGGCCCATTTTTTCTGCCTTGGTATCAAGGTAGTGAGCATTTTTGGGGTTGCGCCCAACCACTAACGGCACGCGTTCTACAATATTAATTCCCGCTTCGCTCAGGATCTCGACTTTGCGTGGATTGTTAGTCAGCAGGCGGACTTCATTGACGCCCAACAGTTTGAACATATCTGCACACAGGGTGAAATCGCGCTCATCGGCGGCAAAGCCCAACTGATGATTCGCTTCCACGGTGTCGTAACCTTTGTCTTGCAAAGCGTAGGCGCGGATCTTATTCAACAGACCGATATTACGGCCTTCCTGGCGGTGATATAACAGCACGCCGCGTCCTTCTTCAGCGATAGCGGTGAGCGCCGCTTCCAACTGAAAACCACAGTCGCAGCGCAGGCTGAACAGCGCATCACCGGTTAGACACTCAGAGTGAACGCGCGCCAGCACTGGATTGTGGTCGCTAACATCACCGTAAACCAGCGCGACATGATCCTGGCCAGTTGCCAGTTCTTCAAAACCAACCATCAGGAAATCTCCCCATGGCGTGGGCAGTTTGGCTTCTGCTACCCGTTTAAGCTGCATGTGACTCTCCAGAACCTTCAGAGGATGCGCTATCATCATGATAACGCACGGGCCCGACTGGCCCGACAAAACTGACAATATTGTGCCACAACCTTCACCCGGGCCGTTAATCAGTCAGAGTTATTGTAGTGATAAAGCACAATTATCTAAGCCGCAACGTGTATGTTATTATTTTTTCAGCTAAAGTTATGCCAGTCTCGCGAATACTCGCGGATCTAAAAGGAAACGGATGTTAAAAATTGCGCAGCGCACCACCCTGGGAATGCTTTTATTAATAATTATGCCCGTTGTTGTCTGGCTCTCTGGCTGGCAATGGCAGCCAGGTGAGAGTAGCGCGTTTTTACGGGTGCTGTTCCGGATGACAGAAACCGTCACCAGCCCCTGGGGTATTTTGACCAGCGTTATCCTCAGCGCCTGGGTTTTATGGTGCTTACGCTTCCGACTTAAACCCGCCATTTTACTGATCCTCTTCATGAACGGCGCTATTCTTGCTGGCCAGTACACCAAATCTTTCATTAAAGAGCAGGTGCAGGAACCCCGTCCCTATAGATCGTAAGACCGTCGTGTAGGGAAAGAGTGTAGATACTTGTATAGCACACACG
>NZ_CAJCKS010000347.1:0-1490 GCF_903970985.1 Pantoea sp. ME81
TATGTCCACCCTCTCCCCCGCTCTTTCCTACCCCCATCCCATACGCTACGTACATCCTATCTATCATTCTATGACAACGACTTTTCGCCGGAACGTTAACAAGTTGGTACACATCTTCTCTACACGACGCTTTACTGTACTGACAAGGTCGGATTAGAACGTCCGCCATTAGCGTATTTAAGCGGCAGCAGCGCTCGCGTTCTCTGGCAGCCGGAACGTATTGCCGACGATCTGGCGATGAACATGGCGCGCAGCGTGCGCTGGCATGAAGCGATGGTGGCGGCGAAAGAACGCGACGTGCGTCTGGTGATTGAGATGCCGCCCGGCGAAGTGCTGACGGGCTTAACGCGTAGTGTGCAGTGCCAGGGCGAGTGTATCGCCCTTGAGCGCAGCGGCGCTGAAGTGGCGCTGCGTCTGTTTCAGCGGCTGGTGCGCTGAACTTTTTCCTGCAAACTCAGGGCAAACATACGCCCTTCAGCCACCAGTGCCAGCAGGTTCGGATCGTGTTCGCGGTTACGCGGGAACACGATAGCGATCTGCTGCCGCATTTGATACGGCTCGGCTAAGCGGAGAAAACGCAGATCGTTTTCATACTGCTTACGCATCCTGCCCGGCACCAGCGAATAGCCCATTCCCGCCTGCACCAAACTCAGCATCGAGAAGATGTCATTCACGCGCGTGACGATGTTGGGTTCAAAACCGGCAACGTGACAGGCTTCCTGAAATCCGGCAAAGGTAGCAAAGCCTTCTGCCAGCGAGACAAAGGGTTTGTCACTGTAGCTGCGCAGATCGATATCTTCCTCGCTTTTATCATCGCCACCCGCGGGCACGGCAAGAAAGATATCGTCCTGAAACAGCGCCACCTGCTCAAAAATCTTTTCATCGATCTCGGCTTCGCTGACAGAAATGATAATCGCATCCAACTGATTATCTTTCAGCGCGCGCAGCAGCAAATCATTGGAGCCCATGGTGAGGTTGAGTTCTAACTCGGGGCGGCGCAGTTTCATTTTCATGATCAGACGCGGCACGGTTTCCAGCGACAGAGAATATAAGGTGCCCACACGCAGATGCCCCAGACCGATACCTGCAGTGCGTCGTGTTTCATCAATGCCCTGACTCAGCGTGGCCAGCGCTTCCCGGCTGTATTCCAGCAGCGTCGTAGCGGCGGGCAGTGCCACCAGGTTGCGGCCTTTATGTTCAAACAGCGGACAACGCAAACTCTCTTCCAGCGTGTGTAGCGCACGATGCACGCTCACGGTGCTGATCCCCAGCGTTTCTGCCGCTCTGGCGAGGTTTTCCGTTTCCATGTAGCAGCTGAAAATCAGCAGCTTGCGAATGGTGAGATCATTGTCGAGGGTAAGTTTCATGCCGGTTTCATATCGTCATCAGTGAGGGCACTATAACGTTAAGCCGCGATGCGGGTTAGCCAAAAACGGGTATGTAAGATGTATGTCGGCCTCACTACTAACATGGCCGCCCCTGACGGATCC
>NZ_CAJCKS010000348.1:0-1441 GCF_903970985.1 Pantoea sp. ME81
CATCACCTCAGGAAAGCCCATGATAGCGGCGCTATAGCCTGCCAGCATGAATACATAGCTTTTCGGCGTGCGATCGTGCAGGGAAAGGTACAGGCACACACTCACCCACAGTGAGATAATGAAGCTAAAAAATAAGGGGTGTTCAACGGTGACGGGAAAAACAAAGAAGATAAACACGCCGCCCAGCAAGGTGCCGAGCATGCGAAACAGTGATTTTGAAATGGTGGAAGCAGAGTAAAGCTGGGAAGCAATGAATACCGTGGTAATGGCCCAGGCGGGTTTATCCAGGTTGAGTTCCAGTGAAAAGTACAATGCCAAAAAGGCAGCCAGACAGGTTTTAACAGCAAAAAAAACGGCGTTTTTTGAAAACCACTGCATGACAGTATTGAGACCAGACGGCGCTAAGTGCGGCGTATCCTGCCAGAATATTCAATCTACTCACGGCGATAAATATGTCAGGTTGTTACAGCATCAAAATTGGTGATATTGGCAGGCAATCAATATCAGGGTAATTATTAAGGGTTACTAATGGACCAAATGCAAATTCAGCTTCTATTTACAGAATCTCTCTGATTTATAAGCCTATTGCTTCACAACCTGTCATCAGTCGTATAAATGTGTTCTGGATCACACTTTTCTAAATAACCTCAATGATTACAACGGCTCCATAAAAACATTTCGCGCAATCTGGCGCAGTGCATTGCGCCAGATCATCGCAAGGGCTAACTTAGTCACTTAGCACCATTACCCAGTTCGCATCTTTACCAGCCGGCGCTTCACTCACAAGCTTTAACGATCCACTTTGGGCATCAATGGCGTAGCTTCCTGTCACTGCGCTTTTTTCACCACTGGCGATCAGCCATTTGCCGTCCGGTGTTATGGCAATACTGCGCGGCTGCTTTTCTACCGGCCAACTACCTATCAGTGTCAGTTTGCCACTGTGTTGATCAACGCGGTATCCGCTCACCGTGCTGCTGGTGCGTTCGGTCACATACAGGAAATGACCGTTTGGCGTCAGATGAATATCGGCTGACCAGATGCGTGGCGTGGTATCGCTGTAACCTGCCGGTCGCTCACGTCCATGCTGCAACTTATACTCTGTGGCTACGGCGTTGGGGGTTTCGCTGACTTTGACCAGTTCGCCACTCGGCTCGCGACGGAACTGGGTGATGATGCCGCCCATCTCACCGACGTTATACAGAAAGCGTTGATCCGGTGATAACACCGAATGACGCGGGCCATTTTCGTCGGCGGTTTTGACATAACCGTTGCCCAGCGCGCTTAGCTCACCCTCCTCGCTCAGCTTCAACTGCAATACGCGGTCAGTACCGAGATTGCCGACGTAGGCGGTTTTACCGGCATTATCAACAATCACCGAATGTGCCGCATGGCCAGTCTTGTAGCTGCCCACCGGCGGTGCTATCACCTTGCCATCTTTGGC
>NZ_CAJCKS010000349.1:0-1429 GCF_903970985.1 Pantoea sp. ME81
CATCCCGGCTTTGCCTTCACTTAATGCCCCGGTGAACGCCCCCTTCACATAACCAAATAACTCGCTCTCTAACACACCGGGAGCAAAGGCAGCGCAATTGATAGCAACAAAAGGGGCACCTGCGCGTTTTGAAGCATTGTGTATACCTTGGGCAAACAACTCTTTACCGCTGCCAGTTTCACCCTCAATCATTACCGTGCTGTCTGTCGCTGCAAAACGCAACGCCAGTTGTTTCACTTGCTGCAGCGCCGTACTATTCCCAATGATGTCTGTAAAAGTTTTCTCAGCAATGTGCGCCCGGGCGCTCAGGCGTCGCATTTTTTGTTCCAGGGTTTTAATTTCTTGCTGTTTTTGTAATGTACATACAGCACCAACGACTTGCTCGTCCAGGATGATCGGCGCAATATTCACCGTTAACGGCATATGTCCTGGTTCGACCAACACGCCATTTAATCCACTACCGCCTTCGAACACCATCTGCACGTTATTCAGTAAGGTGCTATCTCGCAATGCTTGTCCGGGAAGAAGCGGTAATAACATCTCCCGAGCGACTGCATTCATATTGGTCACGATGCCGGAACGGTCAATACTGAATATACCTTCGGATACACAGTTAAAGATGGTATCAATCATGGTATAGCGACTCTCCAGCTCAACGCGCTTTTCCGCCCTTTCTTGCTCTATCTTCAATTGATGCAACGCTTCGTTGACGGCCTCTAGCGCTGAGTCCTCATCAGCGTAAGACATCACATAATGTAAGCCGTGACTCGTCACACTCTGCTGCAATGACAAACCACCAATGGCAACTTTAAAACCTTCAGCGACCAGACGTTGAATACTACGTTCGGTTTCCTGCGGTGTATCAAAGGGATCAATAGCGCATACCCGGACATCCTGCATAAAAGGGCGCGATTTGTTCAGTATTTCCTGATATCCCTCAGAGGTGGCGAGAAACACGACTTTATCCGCGATTTTGCGTGCATGAGTCCATGCATTGAAGCAATCAAAGAAAGTATGCCGCACCTCTACCACCGGCACGTTGAAATGCGTACGGAGTAGCTCTGCGGTTTTACCGCGGCTAATCAACACGCTCGCACCCTGCTCAATCAGTCCCCGCGCCGTTTCAACAGCCGTTTGCTGTGATGCTTCCGCGATAATGATGGGCAGCGTTTTACTTTCGACAATTGACGTCAGCGTAGTTGTTAATCGGCTTGAAGGTGAGATAACGGCGATGCTCTGCATAGGCCAAACTCTTGATGATTGCATATCATTGCAGAATATTTCATGCACCTTTCATTGCAATCTCCACGAGATCGATATGCGATCCAGGTCAACATAATTAAAACTTAATAAACACAATTATTTAACACGGTATATTGCTGAATATTCTCAATAAAAATTATCAACATGCTTTTTTCCTTTCCACTCC
>NZ_CAJCKS010000350.1:0-1427 GCF_903970985.1 Pantoea sp. ME81
GTGATGTCGCGTGTGTGTGTGAAGGATCAGCCGGGCGTCGCGAGCGATCCCAGGACGTAACCTCTTTCGCTGCACGACGGGCTTCCGATCTGCTGGAATCGGCAGGCAGCAGTATGGATCACGTGGTGATGAACCAGATCTTCCTGCGCAATCTGGAGGATTACCACAAGTTCAATGAGATCTACGTCAGCTATTTCCCGGCGATTTTACCCGCACGGTTCTGCGTCAAGCTGGAGATGGTGCGACCGGAGTTTCTGGTTGAGATCGCCACCACGGCAGTGATCCCCGCATAAATGGGCGGCTCCAGGGCCGCACTTCACTGAACACCACTCACTATTGAGGATGTTTGCATGCAATACCGTTATCTCGGGCGCAGCGGGCTAAAAGTGTCCGAAATTTGCCTCGGTTCCATGATGTTTGGTGGAGCCACCGATGAAGCCACAGCCCACCGCATCATCGCCGATGCCAGCGCCAGCGGGGTCAACTTCATCGATACCGCTGATATGTACAACAAAGGCGAATCAGAACGCGTGGTGGGACGTGCCATCGCTGCCGATCGCCATCGTTGGGTGCTGGCGACGAAAGTGGGCAACCCGATGGGGGATGGCCCGAATCAACGCGGTATGTCACGTAAATGGATTCGCGAGGCGGTGCACGGTTCTCTGACGCGTCTGGGCACCGATTACATTGACGTGCTCTACATGCACAAAGCAGATTTCGCCGCGCCGCTGGAGGAGATGGTACTGGCCTTTGCCGACCTGATCCGTGAAGGGAAGATCGGCTACTTTGCCGTGTCGAATTTCAAAGCCTGGCGTCTGGCGGAAACCGTGCGTCTGGCACGTGAAGCGGGGATTGCCGGGCCAGTTGCCACTCAGCCGCTGTATAACCTCGCGAACCGTGAAGCCGAAGTGGAGATTTTGCCTTCAGCCGCCTATTTTGGCGTTGGAACCGTGTGTTACAGCCCGCTGGCACGCGGCATTCTTACCGGAAAATATAGGGTAGGCGAAGCCCCGGACAGCACCAGCCGTGCCGGGCGCGCCGATCCGCGCATGCTGGAAGCCGAATGGCGTCCGGAATCGTTGCAGATGGCCAGTGAGTTAGCGACTTATGCCGAACGCACCGGACGCCAACCCGCGCACTTCGCGCAACAGTGGGTGATGCGCAATCAGTTGGTGACCAGCACGCTGGTGGGACCGCGTACTTTTGAACAGTGGCGCGAGGGCATTGCCGCGCTGGATTGTCCGTGGTCCGAAGAAGATGAAATGTTCTGCGACCGTCTGGTATCACCGGGTAAAGGCACCAGCCTCGGGCCGGTCGATCCCCATCATCCGATTGAAGGCCGCATCGTCGGTCGATTTGCAGCAGGTGTAGAATGACAGATTCACTTCTGATGCCGGACATCGCCGAGGCCTATCGCGGCGGTATGC
>NZ_CAJCKS010000351.1:0-1423 GCF_903970985.1 Pantoea sp. ME81
GTTAGGTTATCTGGATTTGCGCGTGCTGCTGGGTGAAGAGCAGGACTTCTTATATCAGATCTGGCCGCAGCAGTATTCGGTGCCGGGTTTTACCTATCGGGCGCGCAGCGGTAAATCGACCTATTACCGTCTGGAGACGTTCCTGCTGGAAGGCAGCCAGGGCAACGATTTGATGGACTACAACAAGGAGCAGGTGATCATCGATATTCTCGATCAGTACGAACGTCACCTGAACTTTATCCATCTGCATCGCGAAGCACCGGGCAGCAATATCACTTTCCCAAGCGTGTAAGCCCACGGACAGCGGCAGCCCTGCCGCTGTCCGTGCACTTTCCCTGGAGCAAGCTACACTTTCAGCCTGCTCTAAGGGAGACTGAAATGAAATTGGGTTTTGCGTGTAAGTACTTCGATGCACAGGCTAAGCAGCCGTTTCCGTTTAAAATCACCACGCGTACGCGTTTCCTGAGTCTTGATCGCGAAGAACAAGCGCGTTTACTGGCGCAGTTGGCAACCAACAACCTCGATAACCAATTCCTCACGCTGCAGCAACTGGCAAAACTGCCGGAGGTGATGCGCATGATGCGGATTGGCAGCGATCTGTTACCGCTGTATACCGTGCCTGAAGCCACCGCCATCTACAGCGAATTAATGCCCGACTTACAACAGCTGTTTGCCAGGTGTGGCGAAATCGCCCGCGCCAACAACATCCGCCTCTCATTCCATCCCGGACAATACTCGGTACTCGCTTCGGATAATGAAGGCGTGGTGGATAGGGCGATTGAGGATGTGGAGTACCATGCGCTGTGTGCCGTGTTAATGGGGTACGGTCGCCAGTTCCAGGATTTCAAAATCAATATCCATATGAACGGCAAAAAAGGCATCGAGGGATTCCGCGCGGCGTTTCAGCGTCTCTCTCCTGAAGCACGCAATATGCTGACGGTCGAAAATGACGAAATATCTTGTTCGCTGGATGATGTATTACAGGCGCGCGATCTCTGTCCGGTGGTGCTGGATATTCACCATCACTGGGTAAAAGAGAATCAATTTATTCAAGCGGATGATGCGCGTATTGCGTTAATTATCGAATCGTGGCGCGATGTGCGTCCGGTATTACACTATTCGATTGCTCAGGAAGGTTTAATCCCAGAACATGGCTTCCCGGATCAGCGCGATTTAACGGTGGCAAAAACCAAACTGCGTGCACATTCTGACTACTACTTTAATCAGGATTTAAACGACTGGGCGTTATCATTTACTGACTTCGACATTATGTGCGAAGTGAAAATGAAAAATCTGGCGGTCGAGCGCTTATACCGTTATGCGCTCGACCAGGGCGAGATTAAGGCGAGGTAATCACAATCGCCACACGGCGATTCTGCGCGCGGCCTTGTGCACTGTTATTGCTGGCAATGGGGGCGCTCAT
>NZ_CAJCKS010000352.1:0-1406 GCF_903970985.1 Pantoea sp. ME81
GTCAGGGTCAATGTGAGCGCCAGCGTAGTGAACCCCAGCACGCGATCGTACTGCGCACCCACCCAGGCGAACACCAAAATAATGCTCAAAAAACCCAGCACATAGAGCTCGCAAACAAATAGTGTGTAAATGTCGAGAGTCATAGTGGTCGGAGTTCTCAGAAAAAAGTGTGGAGAAAAATACCACTAATCAATGGCCCGCTAAAGTGCAGCATCGCGTGTCGAATGAAAAGAGTGTAAGGCAGGGAGAATAGCGAGTTTTAACGAAATTTATCGCGAAAATATCTGTAGCGAGAGCGGCTTAATCGGTAAATGAAGCGGATTGTTGGGAATAAAAAACCGGGCGCGGGGCCCGGTTTCATGCAATGTATTAATGTTCGAACATTGCGGAGATGGACTCTTCGTTACTGATACGGCGAATTGCTTCGGCCAGCATGCCAGAGAGTGTTAAGGTACGCACGATTGGCAGGGCTTTCATCTCGTCTGACAGCGGAATGGTGTCGCACACGATAACCTGATCGATCACTGACTTACGCAGGTTTTCGACCGCGTTACCAGAGAAGATGGGGTGAGTCGCATAAGCGAAGACACGTTTCGCGCCGCGCTCTTTCAACGCTTCAGCTGCTTTGCACAGCGTACCGCCGGTGTCGATCATATCGTCGACCAGTACACAGTCACGACCTGCCACGTCACCGATGATGTGCATCACCTGAGAAACGTTCGCACGCGGGCGACGTTTATCGATGATAGCCATATCAGTGTCATTGAGCAGCTTAGCAATAGCACGCGCACGCACGACGCCGCCGATGTCCGGGGAAACCACAATCGGGTTTTCCAGGCCAATCTGCAGCATATCTTCCAGCAGGATTGGGCTACCGAACACGTTATCAACCGGGACATCGAAGAAGCCCTGAATCTGTTCGGCGTGCAAATCAACCGTCAGAACACGGTCAACACCCACGCTGGAGAGGAAATCGGCAACCACTTTGGCGGTGATAGGCACACGAGCAGAACGCACGCGGCGGTCCTGACGGGCATAACCAAAGTAAGGGATAACAGCAGTAATACGACCAGCAGAAGCCCGACGCAACGCGTCGACCATCACAACCAGCTCCATCAGATTATCATTGGTGGGGGCACAGGTGGACTGGATGATGAAAATATCACCACCGCGTACATTTTCGTTGATCTGTACACTTACTTCACCATCGCTGAAACGGCCGACAGCGGCGTCTCCGAGGCTAGTGTAAAGGCGGTTGGCAATACGTTGTGCTAGTTCCGGGGTGGCGTTACCAGCAAATAGCTTCATATCAGGCACGAGAAGAACCTCAGGCTTGGCGTCCAGAGAATGAACGTTTCAAAAGTAACCGGCGAATACTTTTGAAGTCGTTCATACGGGTGTGTTAA
>NZ_CAJCKS010000353.1:0-1303 GCF_903970985.1 Pantoea sp. ME81
CCTAATGCCGATCAGTTAAGGATCAGTTGAACGATCCAGTGGCTGTGTAAGAATCCGGAAACGCTTCGTTTCCGGATTTTTTTATGCAGCTCAGTCAGGCCCTTGATATCGTCTCTCGTTACGATTCTCTTCGTAATCCTCTGAATACGCTCGCGGATGTTCTTGACCCTGCGCTCATCAGCCGCTGCCTTGAGGAAGCTGGCACAGTCACGCTCCGCAAGCGCAGACTCACTACAGATATGATGGTCTGGTGTCTCATCGGCATGGCCCTTGAGCGCAAGGAACCTCTTCACGCCATCGTTAATCGCCTTGATATTCTGTTGCCGGGAAACCGTCCTTTCGTTGCGCCCAGTGCCGTAGTGCAGGCAAAGCAGCGGCTGGGGGACGACGCTGTGCGGCGGGTTTTCGAACAGAGCAGCGAGCTCTGGAATGCACAGACTTCCCACCCTGACTGGTGTGGTCTGACGTTGTACGCTGTTGACGGCGTTGTCTGGCGCACGCCAGAAACGCCTGATAATGAGAAGGCTTTCGTGCGTTCAGGCACGGTGGCAGGCGCCTCGCCTTATCCGCAGGTGCGCATGGTCTGCCTGATGGAACTCACCAGCCATCTTATCAGCGGCGCCGCGATGGGCTGCCAGAACGAGAATGAGATGGTGCTGGCAGAAGGTCTCATTGAACGCGCGTGCGACAACAGCCTGACTCTCTTCGATAAGGGTTACACGTCATTCGGTCTGCTTAGCGCCTGGCATGAGGCCGGCGAAAACCGTCACTGGATGATAGCGGCACGTAAAGACCTGCAGTACGAAGAGGTACGTCGTCTGGGGAAGGGAGACATACTTATCCGGGTAAAAACCTCCGCTCAGTCACGGAAGAAATGGCCGCATCTGGCGGCGCACACAGAGATGAGGATGATAAGCCGGGAAATAAAAGGCCGGACGTGGCAGTTCCTGACGTCGATGACGGATGCGATGCGTTATCCGGGTAAAGAAATAGCGGATCTCTACAGTCATCGCTGGGAGATAGAGCTGGGATATCGTGAAATAAAGCAGGATCTCCAGGACAGCAGGCTCACGCTTCGCAGCAGGAAGCCGGAGATGGTAAGGCAGGAGCTGTGGGGCGTGCTGCTGGCCTACAATCTGGTGAGATATCAGATGATAAGAATGGCCTCAACGCTGAAGGGATACTGGCCTAACCAGCTCAGCTTCAGGGAATCGACAGCGTGGGTGATGAAGCTGCTCTGGACACTCGAAGGCGCTTCGCCTGGGCGAATCCCGGAACTGGTAAAGGACGTAAGTTCGATAGC
>NZ_CAJCKS010000354.1:0-1270 GCF_903970985.1 Pantoea sp. ME81
ATCTGGTGGCGTCGATTGGCGGTGCGGATATGCCGGTTGTGGTGTCGATGCTCAACTCCTACTCCGGTTGGGCGGCAGCGGCTGCGGGCTTTATGCTCAGCAACGACCTGCTGATCGTCACCGGTGCGCTGGTGGGTTCATCTGGTGCCATCCTGTCCTACATTATGTGTAAGGCGATGAACCGCTCGTTCATTAGCGTGATTGCCGGTGGTTTTGGTACCGATGTGAGTGTCGGTGGCGAGAGCGAAGAAGAGGGTGAACATCGCGAAATCACGGCAGAAGACACGGCGGAATTGCTGAAAGGCTCAACGTCAGTGATCATCACCCCAGGCTACGGCATGGCAGTGGCGCAGGCACAGTACCCGGTGGCGGAAATTACCGAAAAACTGCGTGCGCGTGGCATCAAAGTGCGTTTCGGCATCCACCCGGTTGCTGGCCGTTTGCCTGGCCACATGAACGTGTTACTGGCTGAAGCCAAAGTGCCATATGACGTGGTGCTGGAAATGGACGAGATTAACGATGATTTCAGCGATACCGATACCGTGCTGGTGATCGGTGCCAATGACACCGTTAACCCGGCGGCACAGGAAGATCCGCGCAGCCCAATCGCTGGTATGCCCGTACTGGAAGTGTGGAAAGCGCAGAACGTTATCGTGTTTAAACGTTCAATGAATACCGGTTACGCCGGGGTGCAGAACCCGCTGTTCTTCAAAGACAACACGCAAATGTTGTTTGGTGATGCGAAGGCGAGTGTAGAAGGTATCCTGCGCGCGCTGTAATCTGAAGTGCGATTAAAAAGGCGACCATCTGGTCGCCTTTGTTGTTTTAATCGTCTTCGTCTTCTTCATCGTCATAATCAATCGGCGATTTGAAATCGTCCGGTTTGATTGCCAGCAAATCACAGCGGAGATGATCGATAACCTGCTCAGCGGTATTCCCCAGGAACGCGGCCGAAAGGCCAGTGCGGCCGATGGTGCCGAGTACCACAATTCCCGCCTCCAGATGAGAGGCGATATCCGGTATCACTTCCTCCGGCAAGCCTTTTGCCACATGCGTAAACTCTTCGCCGATGGAGAATTTCTGGCGTAGCGCTTTCATCGCCACCAGATGTTGTCCGCGAATCGCATCGTTATACACGCTGGGGTCAAAGTCGGGGAGTTCAATGGCGATATTGATTGGCGTGATGGGATAAGCACCGACAAGGTGCACTTCGGTGTGATTGACCATATCGGCCAGCAGCACGGTTTCACGAATCAGCTTTTGGTTTAAT
>NZ_CAJCKS010000355.1:0-1233 GCF_903970985.1 Pantoea sp. ME81
CCGACCTATTGCGCCGGATCGAAGTAGTGGACCACCTGCGGCCAGTTGAGAGTGCAAGGGGTATCCTGGTAGCCAATCACATCAAACACATCTGACTGCGGTGGCCGGGCGAATTGCGGCGGCAGGGCATTGAGGGCGGCATCCAGCTGATCGCCGCTGTAGCGATTTTGCACTGCCAGCGTCAGGGTTTTACCCAATTGGTAATACCAGTCGCCCGCCGTGTGTAGCTGCAGGTTGTGCCAGTGTTCCGGGGTAAACAGCTGCATGGCGCAAAGCGGGTACTGGCGACCGACGCGATCACGGGTGGGCAACAAGCAGCCCATCTGAATCATGGGGACACCGAGCGTGGCAGGGACAATGAAATTCCACACCGGCGCGCGTCCGGTTGCTGGCTGCTGCGCCAGACGCGGCAGACTGCTTTGAAACCATTGTGCCCAGCTGTTAACCAGCCGCGTCGGCAGGCGGCGGCGCATAAAGTCTCCGCTGCCGGGTAATTTGCCGTACCAGCCGAAAGAAGCGTCGTTTACGGTCATCATGGGCAGCTAAACCCCGGCAGTTGCAGCGGGTTGCGCACGCTGTTAGGGGTATACGCCAGCACTATCTGATGACCGCCGAGCGAGAAGGTGGCCTGCTGACTCTGGCTGCTGCCCGGATGCAGGCTGGCTTTGTCGAACAGGCGATTAAGCGCCCAGGGTCCGCTGGTATTCAGAGTGTTGGTGGTGCCGTCGGTCAGACCAATCTGCATACGCACCTGTTGGGTATTACCGTTGCCGGGCCAGTTCACCACCTGAGGGGTTTGCGGGCCATGGCTGTAACGGATGATTTGGCCGTCAACATCCAGCGTCAGATTGAGAATGCTGTTGTCCATGCTGATGGGTGTAATGGTCAGGCGATAGGAGGGCGTGCTTGACCCATTGGCAAACAGGGCTTCACGAATCGCCTGCGCCTGCTGGAAGGGGCGCAGCAGCGTGGTGCCACCGGGTAACGTTTTTCCATCGACGCCGGGCGCGTAGCGCCAGTTGCTGTGGGTGGTGTCCACTTTGCTGGCGAGATTATCGCGGAAGAAGCTGTCCATCAGCCCGGTTCCCGGCGCGAACATCCGTGCCAGATCGTCGGGGGTGACATCGGTGCCGGAGTTGTGATTAAACGGATATCTTCATATCTGCCAGCAATTTTTTGAACAGGTTAATGTTCAAACCACCACAAAGCCCGCGGTCAGTCGAAACGACCAGG
>NZ_CAJCKS010000356.1:0-1220 GCF_903970985.1 Pantoea sp. ME81
AAAGACCCTCATGGACCGGAGTCCGGCGTGATTAAAGATGAAGAGACAGGGCAATACTGGAAGGTGTTGCGCGGCGCCGGACGGCCATCGCCCGGATGGCCGTCCGGCCTCACGTTCAGCCGCAGTTATGACATTCCGGAACCGGGATATCCAGCTGGCAATACGGCCCGTTGCGTAGTGAATGAGCCAGAACCTTTGAAGTAGCATCTGTGATTTTAAAAATCAATAAGCCGGAATGAGGCTGGACTGAACCTTGTGCGTCCCAGCATCCCCCTTGTACAGCGAAGATAATCCCTGGTACGCCTCGCTCTGTCATGTGATACCGCAGAGTGCCATTACACAACATAACCTTGAGCCGACCCGAAAATGAAAAGGAACTTAGCTGTTTTCCTCCTGTTACTCCTTTCAGGGTGTGACGAAAAAAAGGTGGTCACGCCGCCCCTCACGGCAGAGCAGAATAAAGAGCTGGATATATTCCTCAGCCGCGTCAGAGCGGACATGGTCTATATGCCGGCGGGGACGTTTCTGATGGGGGACTTTTGTTCGGAGATGCGAAATGGCGGGGCGTATTGCACGGGTGATAAGAGCAATAAGCCGGCTCACATGGTAGAGCTGTCTGCCTATTCGATTTCAAAATATAAAATCAGTCATGAAGAGTACGCATCGTATCTGAGGTTATCTGGCAGCCCCCCGCAAAATTATAATAATGAAGTGCGTGATACGATACTCTCGGAGATGACGATATTAGATAACAGTCCTGCAATAATTGACTGGCGCGAGGCGGATACGTACTGCCGGTGGTTAAAGAAGGTCACGGGTTTAAATTTTTCGCTCCCGACGGAAGCACAGTGGGAATATTCAGCCAGAAATAAAGGGCAGTATGTCATTATTGCCACTGATGACGGTACGCTGCGTTATAACCGGAAAACGGAACGTGGTGAGAACTTTGCGACGGATGAAGATCGTGAGATAGCCGCCCAGCCGTACAGAATCGACTCACCGCTTATCCGCCTGCCAGTAGATAAGTACCCACCTTCACCGGAGGGGCTTTATGGGATGGCAGAGAACGGCAGAGAGTGGGTCATGGACTGGTATGATCCGGACTGGTACAAAAAATCTCCGGTCAAAGACCCTCATGGACCGGAGTCCGGCGTGATTAAAGATGAAGAGACAGGGCAATACTGGAAGCAGATCGGACGAACGTCGTGTAGGAAAACAGG
>NZ_CAJCKS010000357.1:0-1218 GCF_903970985.1 Pantoea sp. ME81
ATCTCAACGCCTTTGAATCAGGCATGCTGTTTGAACAGCAACTGATTGAAGATGAGCAACAGCTGCTGCGTCAGGCCACGGCTGATTTCTGGCGTCGCCACTGTTATCCGCTCTCGCTGGATATTGCCCGCGTGATTGTCAACGAGTGGAGTGGCCCGGAGCAGTTGCTGGCGACGTTGCGGCCGTGGCTGCAGGGCGAATCTCCCAACCTGCTGTTGCCGCCCGCTAACGATGAAACACTGACGACGCGCCACAATCAAAACCTGGCGCGCATTAACGCGATCAAAGCCGAGTGGCGCGCGGTGGGTGAAGAGGTGCTGACGCTGGTGGGGCAGTCCGATGTGGACAAACGCAGCTACAGCAGTAAAAACCTGCCGGTGTGGGTAAATAAGGTCAGTTTCTGGGCGCAGAGTGAAACCCAGGATTATCAGGTGCCCGTGGAGCTGGCGCGCTTTGGTCAACAGGTGCTGGAGGAGAAAACCAAAAAGGGAAATCCTCCGCACCATGCCCTGTTTGCAGCCATCGACCGGTTCCTGGCTCAGCCGATTTCACTGCGCGATTTGGTGATTGCGCGCGCGCTGGTGGACGTTCGTGCTGCCGTACGGAAAGAAAAACGCCAGCAGGCGCTGCTGGGTTTTGATGATCTCCTGAGCCGACTGGATGATGCTCTGCAGCAGCCTGCAGGAGAAATGCTGGCGCAGGCGATTCGTCAGCGTTTTCCGGTAGCGTTAATCGACGAATTCCAGGACACCGATCCGCAGCAATACCGCATTTTCCGCACGCTGTACGGTAATCAACCCGAGCATGCGTTGCTGTTGATTGGCGATCCAAAACAGGCCATTTACGCCTTTCGTGGCGCAGACATCTTTACCTATATCCGCGCGCGCAATGAAGTGAGCGCGCATTACACCCTCGACACCAACTGGCGCTCTTCGCCAGCAATGGTGGAGAGCGTCAATCAGCTGTTCAATCGGCTCGAAGCGCCTTTTGTCTTTGATGCTATCCCTTTCTTGCCGGTGCACTTCGCTGAGCCAAATCAGACGCTTTCTCTCACACTGGATAACCAGGATCAGGCGGCACTGCGTTTCTGGCTGCTGCCGGGCGACGGGTGCAGCGTAGGCGATTATCAGCAGGCGTTAGCCGCTCTGGTGGGCCGCGGGGGGGGCGGAGGTGGGGCGTGAGCTGGGTAGTGCGCGGGGGATGGAGCGGCTGCTGCGG
>NZ_CAJCKS010000358.1:0-1213 GCF_903970985.1 Pantoea sp. ME81
ACGTAGGACACATCGGTAGACTCCCTGTATTGTTTCAGCTGCTCCACCTACTACCACAAGCGACGCCAGGCCGTCCACTCTTGCCCTACACGACCCTCTTCCGAGCTCATGAACACGGACATCATGGCGAATTGGCCAGGTTCGCGGAAGGTTCTCAGGAATATCAGGATGCTCACGAGCGCGCGCACGCGGAAGACATACGCCGACGCGTTGATGGCCGTGAAATCAGCAATCTGCAAATTCTTCTCTTCGGCCTGACGGGGGGATTAATTCCCTGCCCTGCAGCGATCACGGTCCTCCTTCTTTGCCTGCAGGTGAAGCAGTTTAGTCTTGGTGCGGCGCTGGTGGTCTGCTTCAGCATCGGCCTGGCGCTTACGCTGGTGACCGTCGGCGTAGGTGCGGCGCTAAGTGTTCGGCATGTATCCCGTCGATTGAAAGGTTTCGCCGATATTGCACGCCGCGCACCTTACTTCTCTAGTGCCCTGATTGCCATCGTGGGCGTCTATATGATGTTCCATGGCTACAGTGGCCTCACCCAATAAGGAATTATTTCCATGTCTGTAAAATCGCCTTGTACTGATGTCTGTATTTTTGAGGGAAAAAATGGCTGGTGTCGTGCCTGTGGCCGTACGCGTAAAGAGGCACAGGAGTGGCGCAAAATGTCACCCTATCACCGCAAGGCGATTGAACGCGCATTGAAAGATCGCGTTGCGACGTTGCAAATAAAATAGTCAGGTGCTTCGTTCAATCATGCGCACCAGCTTATTCACTGCGGGAGTACGTTCGCGTTTACGATATAAGAACCAAATGGATGAAGGAATAACGGCTCCGGGTATTTCGCGATAAGTGATGCCGGTTAATTTTAATTGGGTCACCAGAATAGCCGGTATTACCGCAACACCATTACCTAATGCGACATTGGCCAGCACTTCATTTAAACTGCCCGCCGACCAGCTACGACTCAGAATAAACCCACCTCGCTGTGCAAAGGTCACGGTGCCAGACACTTGTTCGGGCAAAATAAAGGTTTCCCCTTTAAGTTGCGCAGGTTCGATGGGTTGTTCCTGCGCAACCAGCGGGTGGTTATCCGGCAGTGCCAATGCGAAGTGATCTTGCTCGACTTCAATGTATCCGACATCGGCAGGTAACGGCACAGGACCACGCACAAAGGCAACATCAATAGTACGTTCACTGACCTGAGTGGCCAGTGTAT
>NZ_CAJCKS010000359.1:0-1165 GCF_903970985.1 Pantoea sp. ME81
GAATACGGGCATTACCGCGCGTATAGGCCACCCCGGCTCGCAAACTGTCGCTGGCGCCTTGCAGATGAATCAGATTGCCGCCCAGTTGCACTGCGCTGTAATCAAGATCGAAATCGTAGCCGTTTTGACTCAGGCTGCGATCCGTCTTGTAAGTGAGATTGGAACCCAGATAACGGATAAACATCTCACCGCCATTGCCCGCGCTGCTGCCTGAATCCTGACGTAGCTCTCCCAGTCGCTTATGCAGATCATCCATCACCGCCATGTTGTAGTAGGCCAGCCCGACCGGCGCAGAAATATAAGATGGCATCTGAGGCGTAAGTTGTGGACGCACCGCATTGCCTGCTGCATCGCTGACAAAGTTACTCGCGAGACGAAAATCCTGACCGGTTCCGTTTGAACTGCTGTAAAGGCCATATTGATAAGGACCCGCGGCGACATAGCCCTTTGCCAGCGCGAAGCTGTTAGCACTGGCATTGCCGGTTACCTGCGCCAGTGCAATGCCCTGTTCAGGCGTCATCACCGCCAGACGGTTCCCCGTCGGGTTAACATCCAGCAGAGTGGTGCCGCTGGTATTGCCATTCACACGCACACTGTCACTGACGCCTGTATCAATTTGCGTATTGAGCTTCACGCGTCCGCCAGCTGAATTGAGATCGCCATCGATGGTTAGCGTGTTGCCCGGAACACCATTGCCATTAGTCAGATCCAGCGTACCGGCATTATTCACCACCAGCGAACCGTCGGTGGCGCCACTCAGCAGTGGATTGACGCCGTTGCCCGCATACAACGTTGAGCCTTCGCCGATATTAATGGTGCTGTGCGCCAGTTTCAGATTATCGGTCAACGTCCATTGAGTGTTATCGAAGTTGATGGTGCTCCAGCCACCGCCAAGGTTGGTGCCTTTGCTCAGGTCATCGGCGCTAAATGACCCGCCGCGCGCATTGATGTCATTAAAATAGAGCGTGCTGCCTGCGCCATTCTGCGTGGTGATGTGCCGGGTATTGGCCAGATCAACCTTCTCCACCAGCGCCTGGTTAGTGCCGCTCCCCATTGAGCTCGGTAGAGCGTAGTGTAGGGAAAGCGTGTACGTCCTGGTGTATAATTCGGTGGTCGAGTGCGCATCACGATATCTAGTGCAGGAGCAGCAGTCATACTAGTACTG
>NZ_CAJCKS010000360.1:0-1073 GCF_903970985.1 Pantoea sp. ME81
GGATATCTTTATCAGCCACGCCGAAGCTGAGGGGTTCATTGTGCAGCTGACCCAGCATTTGCTGGATCTGATGGCGGAAGATATTCAGGGCTGGCAATCGCGTGGCCGCCACTGAAAGGGGCTTTACCCTCTTCGGTATGACATGCGCCGCAGTCACCGGCAATCGCCAGATACTCCCCGCGCTTAATCAGTTGCTCATCCGCTGCATGCGCTTGTGAAACAGCCAACGCCAACGTGCCTGCTGCAAGCAGGGCTTTCCAGTGCTTAGCCATGTTGCGTCTCCTGCAGGATTTTGTCGGCGGTACGAAGAGCCAGCGCCATTGCCGTGAGCGTGACGTTACAGGTGCCCACCGTTGGCATCACACCCGTGCCAACCATAAACAGGTTCTGATGATCATGTGCGCGCCCCCATGCATCGGTCACACTGGTCGCCGGGTCGAGGCCCATAGAGAGCGTGCCGGTGATGTGCTGACGATTAGAGAACTTGCCAGTTTTGCTGTGCTTAATGTTGGTCGCGCCGAGTTTGGCCGCAATCGCGTCATAGCATTCACGCGTTTTTTCGGTGCCTTTGATGACATAGTCGTTCACGTCCCAATACAGCGATGGCGTGGGTAAACCCAGCTCGTCTTTGTTGCTGCTCAAGGTCACGCGGTTGTTCGGATCGGGTAACTGCTCAAGCGCATTTTTGATGCTAAGGCGACGCGCGGCGCGGAAGCGAATCGCTTCCTGCAACTTCTTGCCAAACAGCCCTTCCGCCAGCGCTTCTTTAGTCACTGAGGCAACCTGTGAAGCGTTAGAGATATCGATACGGAACGGTGAATGTTCGCTGCGGAAATCGCCGTCACGGAACTGACCAATCGAACAAGGACTCACCGGGCCACGTCCTGGCCAAATCTCTTCATCGACGTCAAACGTCACGCCTATCGCCGGGTGATCGCACAGGTTGCGACCCACATTATCGTGCGCGTTGGCGATACCGTTCGGGAATTTATCGCTGACAGACATCAGCAGCAGTTTTGGGGTTTCAATCGCGTTGGCGGCCAGTACAAAGGTTTCAGCCGTGACACGATGGC
>NZ_CAJCKS010000361.1:0-1048 GCF_903970985.1 Pantoea sp. ME81
TCATTGACACGGCAATGCTCCGCGGAGAGTTGCGCTGCCGGCCCTCCGGCGAAATGGCGCACGCCTGGCTGATGCTGACCCGGGAACTGCTGAGCCTCACGGCCGGTGCTCAGCAGGATAAAGCCCTGCTGCGCAGAGAGGTCCGTCGAAGAACAGCTGACTTTCTGAGCCGGTACGGGGCGGAGGCTCGGGTATGAAGGTGCTGCTGCTCAGGGCCCTTCTGGCGCTTGTCTTTATTGCCGGCGGGATTCTGAGCGCGTCTGATGCCGGATTTGCCTGATGAAAGGCTGGCTGGTAGCGGAGTCGCTGAAAGATACGCCGCCTGGGCAGTGGATTGTGTATGGCTTCATGCTGACCGCCCTGACGTACGCCCTGCTGAGAACCGCCGGCAACCTCAGGGAAATTTACCGCCTGCGCCGGCTGGGGACGCGGCGGGCCAGACACTATGCCGTCAGGGTGTGGGGGGCCTCACCAGTGCCGCTTCAGCTGGTCCTGGCGGCGGAATGCCTTGTCACTGACGCGCTGTGCGCGCTGATGCTGCTGGCGCTCTGCGACGTCACCCTCTGGTGAGAACCGCTTTACCGGAACCAGCTTGTACGAAAGCGTCAGCCAGAGCGCTACTAACGGGAAATTACAGGAGAGAATGAGCATGATACAGAAACTGTCAGAGATTAACGGGGATGTCTCCTGGATGGACTGGAGCATGATAAGCATCCTGATTTTATTTGGCACCCTGGTCATGACCGTCATGATTATGTGGTGGCGCGTCATCAGCAACGTGACCGAAGTCGTCCACATCCGGCGCCTCAAGGCCCGCCGCGGACGAAAATATGCCGAAGGTGCCTGGGGGGTTCGCCAGAACTCGCTGATGACGCTGCTTATCGCTGAGACCCTAGTGGCTCTTGCCATCAGCGCCCTGATTGTCCTCATGCTGACAGATCGGAAGCGAGTCGTGAAGGGAAAGAGGGTACGTCCGGGCGTATGTTCTGTATGCCGGCTTGAGAGTACATGACAAGAACATCACAAGGTGACGCACGACGCTGTATCG
>NZ_CAJCKS010000362.1:0-1043 GCF_903970985.1 Pantoea sp. ME81
ACCCCCACCAGGCCACCATCAATGGGGTCGGTAGACAACATGCCGGCCACATACACGTGATTGCCTGCTTTAATACCCCAGTTCAGGTGATTAAGACCCGTTGCGGTTTTGCCGATAATCCAGCCTTCTGGATTGATTGCCTGATTCATCTGTCACTCCTGTTAGTTGAAAATGCACTAGCGCCCGTTACCGCGCAGGAACGGACGCCCTAAATCACCCGGTGCCGCACCTGCCTTGCCCATCATGATCCAGGCGATCAGTGCAACAGCAAAGGGCATCGCCATCAGTAACGAGGGCGCAATGTCGACGCCCAAATATTGCCCCTGGAACTGCAGGGCTTCGAGCAGGCCCAGCACCATCGCGACCAGCAGCACGCGCAGTGGCATCCAGCGCGCAAAGAGGGTAATGGCGATGGCCAGATAGCCGCGACCGGCGGTCATGTTGTCAACGAAGGTGCCACCGGACGCGACGATACACAGATACGCGCCGCCCAGCCCGGCCATCAGACCGGTAAACAAGGTGGCGCTAAAACGAATACGCAACACCGAGTGCCCGGCCGCATCGGCGGCCAGCGCATTTTCCCCGACGGCACGCAGCAGCAAGCCAGCACGGCTGAAGCGCAACACGCCCCATAGCACCAGCGCCACCAGCACCGCCAGATAAAACACCGGGCTTTGGGAAAACAGCGCGCGTCCCACCACCGGAAGATCGGACAACCCCGGCAGTTTCAGCATGGATACCGCACGCATTGAACCTGCTGGCGGTGCACCGCTGAGCCACAGCTGACGCATCAGCGAAGTCGCCCCAATGGCAAACAGGTTAAAGCCAATACCCATCACGATTTGGTTAGCCCGCGCGATCACCGTGCCCAATGCCAGCAGCAGCGCCGCCACGCATCCGCCGAGCATGCCCACGCCTAGCGCCAGCACGGGCGAACCGCTCCACATCAGCCCTAGCGCGGAACTCGCCGCACCAAACAGCATCAATCCTTCTAGCCCGATGGTGAACACACCGGCGCGCTCAGAGATCGTTTCCCCTAATGC
>NZ_CAJCKS010000363.1:0-1026 GCF_903970985.1 Pantoea sp. ME81
GTTTATTACCTGGTTGAGCACCTGGGAAGCCAAAGATATTCAGCCGGAAGAGGATGTGGCGCAACATTCGGCGCGCCAGGGGAGCCTGAAGGCCCACCTAAAGTATCTGTTTGTCGATTTGGCATCGTCGTTCAAAATCAAAGCCTTTCGTCAGCATCTGCTGATTTATATCTGCTCCTTCACCGCGATGGATGCCTTTCTGGCGGTGTTCACCTATTTCGTGATCTACGGCCTGAAGCAGGATGCCTCACTGGCTTCACTGCTGCTAAGTAACATGATGTTTATGTCGATTCCCGGCACTTTCATTTTCATGATGCTGCTTGGCCGTTTTAATATGACGCCCTCCAACGCGCTGCGGATGTCCTACCTGAGTATCGTCGCTATCTTCCTGTTCCTGTTTGCCGTGTATCTGTGGCAATGGCAGGTGCCCACGCTGCTGTTCAGTGCAGTCTTTCTGTTTTTGGGCATCGTGCGGGCCGGGCTATTTTACATCCCGTGGAACATTTACAGCTTCATTCCCGATATTGATGAGATGGTCACCTGTAAACGGCGTGAAGGGATTTTTGCCGGGGTGATGGTGTTGACGCGCAAAAGCTCGGTGGCCATCGCCATTTTCATGATTGGCATCGTGCTGCAGGAGAGTGGTTTTGTGAAAGGCAACGGCGCGCAACCGGAGAGCGCCATCCATGCGATTGTCGGGTTGATGGTGTTTGTCACCACGGCACTGCTGGCGGCGAGCTTCTGGCTGACCTTTAAATTCAAACTGACGCAGCGTAGCCATAAGTTGCTAATCAAAGAGGTGGCGCGCCGCAAACTGGGTGGCACGGCAAGAGGTTGCGATGCTGAAACGCGTGTGGTGATTAAAGATCTCACTGGCTATGAATATGATGAAGTGTGGGGCGCAAGCCGGCATACAACTGCCCGCGATACGACAATCGAATCCGAGCTAAAACTGAAGGGGCGGCTTTAAGGGCGAATGCCTGTCAGGTAATCACTCAGTCAAATCAGGCTGCCCTTTAAGAGAGG
>NZ_CAJCKS010000364.1:0-1006 GCF_903970985.1 Pantoea sp. ME81
CCTGCACGCTGGTGGCCAACAGTGCCGCCCCCGGCGTCGACCAGGCGGCCAGAATGGGCATGCGTGTCCACACTGAAAGACCGAAAGAGGCTAACCCCATGCCAATGCCGAGCATCGACAGCCATCCGCCGATCTGTTCTGGCGAGGCGCCTGCAGCCTGAGCGGCCTGGAAAATCAATGCGGCAGTGCTGCTGTATCCCACCAGCACCGCAATAAAGCCGGAAACCAGCATAGGGAAAGAGAAAGCGTTGCGCGAAGTGGCGGTGATCATCGGTTTGCATCCTGCTGTGCGTTATAACGCACACTATTGCACGAGTGTGTTATAACGCACAAGTGCTACACTGCGCGCGAATTTGCCAGGAGATAGCATGGAAAATCTGCATCAACATTTGAGCCAGGCGTTAAAACAATTGCGCCAGGCGAACGGCTGGAGCCTGACACTGGCAGCGGATCGCACCGGTGTCAGCAAAGCGATGCTGGGCCAAATCGAACGCGGTGAATCCAGCCCGACGGTGGCGACATTGTGGAAAATCGCCACCGGTTTCAATGTGCCTTTCTCGTTTTTTGTTCAGGGTAGCGATCAACCGCCGGGTATCGCCGCGACGTTTAGCCAACCCAATGCGCAAATGCAGGTGAAGCCGCTGCTGCCCTATGATGCCGCGTTGCGTTTTGATCTGCTGGAAGTCACGCTTGCTGGCGGTGCACAAAGCGACTCTTCCGCACACGAAAGTGGCGTGATTGAGCAGGTGGTGGTGCTGGAAGGTGAGCTGCTGCTGTGCGTGGAGGGAACCTGGCGTCGTCTGCAAAGCGGCGAAGCGCACCAGTTTGCGGCGGATGTCGCGCACAGTTATCGCAATCCCCTCAGCACACCTCTGCGTTTTCACAGTTTGATTCATTACATCAAGCGGCCCTGAGTGCCAATTACAAATTGATACGAAGGTAAACTACACAGTTTGCCTTCGTATTTATATACTCGCGCTTCATCAGTAAGGAGAAGGTGCCATGA
>NZ_CAJCKS010000365.1:0-981 GCF_903970985.1 Pantoea sp. ME81
GCCTAGCCCTGCAGAAGCCACCCGAGTTGAAGGTAGCGCGCGTTGGAACAGACGCTCCCCGGTTGGGGAGCGGCAGATATTACCGACGCAGACGACTAACACGGACTTGATCATACTGAAACCTTAGTTAGACCAGTTGCGGAAACGCAGTGCTGCGGAGCTTGCATCGTCGATACCCACGATGGTTGGCAGCAGCCCAGAAATCACACGGTTCCAACGGGTAATTGGTGTGGCGGTGACGTAGACGATGTCGTACGGCTCCAGTTGGAATTCAGTCCCCATCACCATCGATGCCGCATCTTTGGTATTCAACTGATAGATGTTGGCGATCTTGGTGCGGTTGGCACCACGAATAGGACGGATAACGAAGACACCGGTAGCATCGGACGTGGTTTGGTCCATCCCAGCCGCATTACCCAGCGCTTCGGCAAGCGTCATGCCGCTACGGTCCATTTTCAGCGTGGATTGCTGTTTCACTTCGCCCATCACGAAGACTTTCAGGTCATCGTTACGCGGGACGTAGAGAATATCGCCCGGATACAGCAGATGGTTCTGGCTCAGGTCGCCGTTTTGCATCAACGCCTGCAGCGAAATGCGCTGCTCTTTGCCCTGGTGCGTCAGCACCACGTTACGCCAGTCTGCATCGGCAGCTAAGCCACCGGCTGCGTTGACGGCATCGAGTACGGTCAGCGGCACGTTAGTGATCGCCTGCTGGCCGGAGGTGGTCACCGAACCGGTCACGTAGGTTTTCTGTGAGCGGAACGCCGCAACATTAACATCCACCTGTGGGCTTTCAATGAACTGCGCAAGGCGGCGCGCAATTTCAGCGCGGATTTCCGTTACGGTGCGGCCGGCTACACGCACTTTACCGATGTACGGGTAGAAAATCGTGCCATCGGCCTGTACCCAGTTACCGGTGTCACTGGCGCTACGATACTGACCCGCTGGTGTGGTCAGCTCCGGGTGGTCCCATACGGTGAC
>NZ_CAJCKS010000366.1:0-970 GCF_903970985.1 Pantoea sp. ME81
GTAAACCCAGAATCGGACGCGGGGGATCATCCGGATGCACTGCCATACGAATGCCGGCTTCTTCTGCTACCGGAATAATGGCGCGCAGGAAGGTCGCGAAGTTTTCACGTAACTCAGCTTTGCCGATGCCGTCATAACGGGCTAATTGAGCACGGAACTGGTCCAGCGTGTAACCTTCTTCTGCACCCGGTAAACCAGCGATGATATTGCGCGTCAGGCGGGTTTTATGTGCTTCGCTCATGTTGGCGAAACGCTCAGCTGCCTGCGCTATTTCCGTGGCGCTGTAATCCTTCTCCGCACCGGGACGTTGCAAAATGTGCAGCTCAAATACGGCAAATTCGATCTGATCGAAACGCAGCGCTTTCGCGCCATCGGGTAACAGATATTCAAGGTCTGTGCGCGTCCAGTCGAGAATCGGCATGAAGTTGTAGCAGACGGTTTTAATACCGCACTGCGCCAGATTTCGCAGAGACTGCTGGTAATGACGGATCCACTTCTGACACTCACCGCTGCCGGTTTTGATCTCTTCGTGAATCGGCACGCTTTCCACCACTGACCACACCAGCCCAGCGGCTTCCACGATGGCTTTACGCTGCATAATTTCGTCCACCGACCACACTTCGCCGTTAGGGATGTGGTGCAGGGCGGTGACGATGCCGGTCGCGCCAGCCTGTCGTGCATCGGCAAGAGAAACGGGATCATTTGGGCCATACCAGCGCCAGGTCTGCTTCATGTTGTTACCTCTTTTAGGTCCTGAAAATGAAACCCAGGACAATTCTTATATTGGTTGACCTATTTATCGGTTAGCGCACCGCTTATGGCGTGGATTGCGCTCTCAGAGCCTAAAATTCGGCTCTTTAACGTCTGATGTCAACCTCGTAAGCCATTTTGGTTAACCAGATCACAAATGCGGCATCTGAGTGGCGACCAGGTTCCGCATCTGTGGTTCACTCCTGGCGGATGGTTAGAG
>NZ_CAJCKS010000367.1:0-881 GCF_903970985.1 Pantoea sp. ME81
CACTCTTTCCCTACACGACGAGATTCCGATCTTAACTGCCTGACGCGCCTGCGTCTTACCATTGCGGACATGAGCAAAGTGAATGATGCCGCGCTGAAAGCCAATGGTGCAATTGGTGTGGTGCATCTCAACCAAACCAGCCTGCAAGTGGTGATCGGTCCGCAGGTGCAGTCGGTGAAAGATGAAATGGCACACCTGATGAGCGCGACGGTGTCATGATGCAGAGGTTTGATTTCGACCAGGCCGTGGATCGCCACGGCAGCTGGTGTACGCAGTGGGATTTCGTGGCGGACCGCTTTGGTGTGGAGGGCTTATTGCCCTTCACCATCTCCGATATGGATTTCGCGACGGCACCCTGCATCATTGAGGCCCTGCAACAGCGGTTAAACCATGGCGTATTGGGCTACAGCCGCTGGCAGCATCAGGACTTTACCTCGGCGATTCAACACTGGATGAAGAATCGTTTTGCCACAGAGGTTGAGCCGCAATCGCTGGTTTACGGCCCGTCGGTGATCTACATGGTGGCGCAGATGCTGCGCCACTGGACAAAACCCGGCGATGAAGTGCTGATTCATACGCCTGCCTACGATGCATTTTATCACACCATCAACGGTAATCAGCGCCGCGTGCTGGAACTGCCGCTCCAGCGCCAGGGTCATGACTGGCAGTGTGATATGACGCAGCTGGAACCGCTGCTGGCACGACCCGATTGCAAAGTGATGCTGCTGTGTAGCCCGCACAATCCTACCGGCAAAGTGTGGCGGCGTGAGGAGTTGCAGCAAATGGCCGCGCTCTGTGCGCGTCATGATGTGAAAGTGATCAGCGATGAGATCCATATGGATATGGTGTTGGGCGACGCACACCACACCCCGTGGAGCCAG
>NZ_CAJCKS010000368.1:0-832 GCF_903970985.1 Pantoea sp. ME81
AATGACCCGCGCACCATTCCGGATGGCAAAGCGGTGATTGAGAAGTTCCGCGCCAGTGGCTTCGAACCGGAAGGTTACACCCTGTACGCTTACGCCTCTGTGCAGGCTATTGCGGCGGCTTACAAAGCGGCGGGTAAAGACAACGCCAAAGCCAGTGACTGGTTAAAAGCCAACAGCGTCGATACCGTGATGGGTAAAAAAGCCTGGGATGGCAAAGGCGATCTGAAAGTCTCGGATTATGTGGTTTATCAGTGGGATGACAAAGGCAAATATCACCAACTGTAATTCGATACGCGGCCCCGTATCACGGGGCCTTTCGCCATTGGGCGCGAAGTATGCGCTCCCTTTACGCGCGGGATGGATTTATGGACGCCTTTTTCTTACAGCAGTTGATCAACGGCCTGACGCTGGGCGCAGTGTATGGGTTGATCGCCATCGGTTACACCATGGTTTACGGCATCATCGGCATGATCAACTTCGCGCACGGCGAGGTGTATATGATCTCCGCCTATTTATGCGCGATAGGCTTAGCGTTACTGAGTTTCTTTGGTATTCACTCCTTTCCATTACTGATTTTCGGCACCTTGCTGTTCACCATTATTGTCACTGCGGCTTATGGCTGGGCCATCGAGCGTATTGCTTATCGACCCCTGCGTAACTCCACGCGCCTTGCACCGCTAATTTCCGCCATCGGTATGTCACTGATTCTGCAAAACTACGTGCAGCTTAGCCAGGGGCCCAACCAGCAGGGCATTCCGACGCTGCTGACGGGTGTGCTGCGCATGGAAGTGGATGGCGGCATTGTGCAAATCACCTGGACCAAAGTCTTTAT
>NZ_CAJCKS010000369.1:0-813 GCF_903970985.1 Pantoea sp. ME81
CCAGCACGATACTGGTTAATTTGTTAACCATGCCAATCCCTCAACGTTTTTCATCAAATACCACCCAAAATAAACCTACATAAACTCAACAGAATTTTAACGTACGTTATCGAACAGTAAAAACCCGTTGCTGAGTGTGTCGTTAGCTCCACTTATGAATGTAGCCGGGCTAATGACTGATGAATCCCGCCGAGCTCAATGTGTGACTGAAATCACGTTTCACTTATCGTCGTGAGAATTAATCATTAGTGAGGATAAATCGCATTTTTTGATAACGGCAGTTGCGCAATCTTTCACCCTCCGTGGCTTTTGCGCTCATTGCATATCGTTGCGCGGATTTGTTACTACGCCTGCTGTAGCGGAAAACTTACGCTGTTTTCTTTTTTCTCAGGGAAACCTCATGAAACTCACGTTTATCGCCAGCGCATTGTTGGCCGCCACCTTCACCACTTATGCCGCCAATACCGAACTCGTGGTCGGCGACCAAAAGGGGAACGCCCGCGCCGTGATGTCAGCAGCCGGTGAACTCACCAATGTGCCTTATGAAATCAAATGGTACGAATTTCCTAACGCTGCACCGCTGCTGGAATCACTCAATTCTCAGCATCTGGATGCCGGATTAGTCGGTGATGGTCCGCTGGCTTTTGCCGTGGCGGCTGGGGCTAAAATCCGCGCTATTCAGGCCTCACAATATTTGGGTAACGGGCTGCTGGTTAAAAAGGATAGCGCCGTCCATACCATTGCCGACCTCAAAGGCAAAAAGGTGGCCACGGTGAAAGGTTCATCGGGTCAAAACATGGTGCTCAACGCGCT
>NZ_CAJCKS010000370.1:0-809 GCF_903970985.1 Pantoea sp. ME81
GTCCACCTTGCTCAGTTCACTGGGCGATGCCCAGCGTATTTTGTTGTCGCAGCGTGACTAGGGAGGCCGCCGTGAAAACTGCTTCTGCAATGCTGCTGTCGCTGCTGCTGTTGCCGCTGGCGAGTGAAGCCAAAAGCGTGCGTATCGTCTGGTCCCCGACGCTGCGTCTCAGCGCCTGGCTGGATAACGTGGTGGATGGTCGGGTGAAAAGCTGGTGTGACGATAGCGTGGCCCTGCACCTCGAACCTCAGGGCGAATTAAAACCGGATGCGCTGGAAACCTTTGTGCCGCAGGTCGGCCAGCTGCTGAAACGCCAGTGTCGCGGCCTCGACACGCTGCACTGGACGCTGATTGACAGTAGCGGTAAAGCGGTGCGCGAAGGCGATGTGACGGCGAAAGAGAACTGGCGCATCCCGCCAAAACCCAAAGTCGTGATCGCGCAGGCGGATACCACGCCGTGGCAGCGCTTCCGCATCAATGACACCTGCCAGTTGCGCACCTACTGGCCCAGCAGCGGCGATGTCCGTTTTACCTTTGATCAGCATCCGCAGTGTGACAAGGACGGTTGGATCAGCGGTGCTGGTACGTTGCATCAGGGTGATGCCAGCACGGCACTTTGGTTCCTGCAGGGTTATCCACTGATCGATCTGCCTGCCGGTGCGCACGATGCACAGGTGGTGGCAGCGAATAATCAACGGCTGATCCTGGCGAGCGCCACCGACGCGCAAAGCTGGTTGCTGCTGCCGTGGGACCCTGCGCATCTGGCCTGGCGTTTTCACGGTGATGTGGTGGTGAAAACTCGCGAGGCG
>NZ_CAJCKS010000371.1:0-798 GCF_903970985.1 Pantoea sp. ME81
TTATTGTGGTGGGTGCGGTGCTGCAGATGGGACACGGCGGGTGGGTGACTTTCCTTGCCTTCGTCGCAGTACTGATTGCCAGCATCAATATCTTCGGTGGATTCACCGTCACCCAGCGCATGCTGAAAATGTTTCGTAAGAATTAAGGGGTAACAACATGTCTGGCGGATTAGTGACTGCAGCATACATTGTTGCCGCAATTCTGTTTATTTTCAGCCTGGCTGGCCTCTCAAAACACGAGACGTCAAAGCAGGGTAACATCTTTGGTGTCAGCGGCATGGCGATTGCGCTGCTGGCGACCATCTTCGGCCCCAACAGCGGCAACGTGGCGTGGATCCTGCTGGCGATGGTGATCGGGGGTGCAATCGGTGTGCGTCTGGCGAAGAAAGTCGAAATGACTGAAATGCCAGAGCTGGTAGCGATTCTGCACAGCTTTGTCGGTTTGGCTGCCGTTCTGGTGGGTTTCAACAGCTACATCGATCATGCACCAGGACTGGCGCCGGTGATGGAAAATATCCATCTGACGGAAGTGTTCCTCGGCATCTTTATCGGCGCGGTGACCTTCACCGGTTCTATCGTGGCGTTTGGTAAACTGCGTGGCAAGATTTCCTCAAAAGCGCTGATGTTGCCGCATCGTCATAAAATGAACCTGGCAGCGCTGGTGGTTTCCTTCTTGCTGATGCTGTGGTTTGTACAGACGAATAGCACCGGTTCACAAGTCGTCGCGCTGTTGTTGATGACGGTGATTGCACTGGTGTTCGGCTGGCATCTGGTGGCGTCGATTGGCGGTGCGGATAT
>NZ_CAJCKS010000372.1:0-754 GCF_903970985.1 Pantoea sp. ME81
GTTACGCCGCAGCACTGCTGCATCCAGCAGATAATGTGCGTTATGCACCGTAACGGGCACGACACTGCCATCGTTACGGCCATTGACACTCAGTGTGAGCCACAGGGTGTAATCGTTTTGCTCACTCTTCAATGCGCGCGGCGGAGGCAAACCGTCATACACTTCGGCATGGGCATCCATGATGCCGCACAACAGCAGGCCGGGTAACAGAGCCAGCCGGCGTGCACATGCAAGCCTCATGGTGAGATCGCCACCACGGGACCGTTATCAGTGAGATGAGTGAACAGCGTGCTGCCGATGGGCACTGTTTTCCCCGCAGGCAGGGGGAATTGCATGCTTTGTCCAGCCAGCACGTAACCCAAAAATCCTTTTGCCACGATCAACGACGCTTTACTGACATCCGCTTCTCTGCCCCAAAACACCTCACTTAAACGTGCATGGACCTTGCCTGCATTCCGAATGCGCAACAGTGTTTTTCCCTGCTCGGTCACCAGCTGCCAGCTCAGTTGTGGCTGGCTGGCGGAGGCGGGATCGCGCCGCACATCGCTGCGTGGCTGAGTCCAGACGCCTTTGCCATCGAGGAACAGCGGCAGCACATAGCGCATCTGCAATCGCAGCCCGGCGCTGTTTTTCACCGCAGGCACGTCCGCGTTGGGTATCTCATCGAGGATGATGCGATAGGCTTGTTCGCCCTGCTCTGGCGGCGCAGCTATGCGGATCAGCCGAACCAGCTGGCGCTGTTGCGGCGGAATAG
>NZ_CAJCKS010000373.1:0-742 GCF_903970985.1 Pantoea sp. ME81
CTGAATCACATCTTCCACTAATGCCTGGTCGGTGAGTTGTTGGCGTATTTGCCCGCGTATCACCGGCACTAGCGCTTTGAGCAGTCGGGTGTAGGCGAGCTGATCGCCCGCCTGCGCCTGTTCCATTAGCGCGGGCCAACTTTCGCGCGCGCTATCACTTGCTTGCATAATCCGCCTTGAAACAATTACGCCTTGGTGCTGGCCGCTTGCAGCGCATTCACCACAATGCTCGGTGTCAGCACTTGCGGTAGCACTTTTGGCGGCCCGCCATCGGCGGGGTAAACCAGATACATCGGCAGTCCGCCCTGACCAAACTCGCTCATGGCGTCATCGACATCGGGATTAAACTTGGTGGAGTCCGCCACCATATACACCGTACCGGTTTTTGCCAACGCGTCTTTCACTGCCTGCGTCGAAAGAGAGGTTTTTTCATTCACCTGACAGGTAATACACCATGAGGCTGTGAAATCGACAAAGATGGCTTTACCGTGTCCACGTTGAGAGGCGACGGCTTGCGGTGTCCACCTCTCTTTAGTGAGCTGGCTGGCTACCTGGTCACCTGCCAGCGCTGCGCCCGGTTGAATTAACTGCGGCAGTGGGGCCAGCACGGCGATAACCAATACGGCGGTCACGGCGAACAGCACTTTATGGCCTTTACCGGCAAAGCGGCGATGTTTCGCCATCCCATATAGATCCGCAGAGCACACGGCTGAACTCCAGTCACATTCAGAAATCTCGTATG
>NZ_CAJCKS010000374.1:0-708 GCF_903970985.1 Pantoea sp. ME81
CCACGCTCTTAGCCGCCGTGGTTGGAATACGTCACCTCAAGAAAGGCCGCGGATCTCAGTATCTCCTCAACCTTGCGTACTGGTGCCTGCCCACCTCAGTGATGCGCTTCTTCATCAGCATCCTGCCCGACAGCTACAAACGGCACTGGGTCGCCTGACCCCCTTCCGGAGACATCATGGAATTAAAGCTGCGTTCGGCGGGCAACCGCAATATGGCCGTGGCGATTCTGGTGCTGCTCGTTATCTCTATCCTCGCGCTGGCCTTGTGCTGGCGCCTTTACGGTGATAACCGCGCGCTGATGAATCAGCTCCTCAGTAACCGCCAGACCATCATCGTTCCCTACGGCGCCGACACGCCGTTCAGCTTTACCGGCGAGCGCGGCGACGCCCGCTACCTGCGCCTGATGGCGCTGGCGTGGCTCAACCTGCGCCTCAACATCTCCGACAAAAACGCCGAGGCCAGCCACGAAATGCTCCTGGCGGGCGCCTGCGACGGCGCGGAGAAATCCATTAAGGGCGTGCTGGCCGATGAGGCTTCACGCGTCAAGGGCAACAGCGGTGGCTCGGTGTTCTACCCGAAAGACGTCAGCGTCTGGCCGGACAGGGGGATCGTGGACGTCACAGGCGATTTGCAGCTGAGCTATGGGCTGCACGACGGCAGGCCGGTGAAGAAGCACTACCGCCTGCGTACCGACACCCGCAACAACC
>NZ_CAJCKS010000375.1:0-701 GCF_903970985.1 Pantoea sp. ME81
GATCGCGCTGCGGCAAAAGCTGCCGACTTCCACGCCCGCCCGCTTCTGCATATTGCTCATGGTGCGCTTTTGCGTGTCGCTGCTGGCACCGACCGCCAGCTCCAGCAGCAGCGTGCGGAACGGTTCTGGCTGACGTCCGGCATCGGCCTGCATCCGTGAAATGATGCTGCTGTCCGGAGGCGACATGCCGCTGTTGCTGGCGTCCTGCACCGCAGTGAGATAACTGTACAGGTCGTCGATATCTTTCAACTGCGCATCAAACGGGATACTGCTCTCTTTCGGGTCGCTCACCTGCGCCTGTTCAATAATGCTGGCGTAGTGCGCCATGACCCGCTGTTCCGGCGCTTCAATGTTGCCGCTCTGCGCCGCTTTGCGTGCGCGGAACAGCGCCTGCAGCGTGGCGGTGGCGTTGTTATTCACATAGTGGGTGCTGCGTTCCAGCAGCGACGGCTTATCCTGTTTCTCTTTTTCATCTTCCGGTGGCGTCAACGTCAGGTTGCGGCTGAGGTTAATAATCAGCTGGCGCAGGGGGGAAGTCCGTCCCGACAGCAGGCGTGCGGTGTTGATGCGTTCGCCGAGGTTATTGATTGGCTGCAGCTGAATATCCTGCAGCAGCACATCCCACTGGCGCATATAGTCGTCGAGGTAAAGTCGGCGCACCGTCTCTTCGAGGGTGTTTTGCTCATCAGCACTTTCACGAC
>NZ_CAJCKS010000376.1:0-692 GCF_903970985.1 Pantoea sp. ME81
GTGGTATTGGTCGCACCGCCAGAGGTAATGGGTTGAACGGTGCCGTTATCATTGTCACTGAGCTGTAAGCCAGACGCTACATCCGGCACCACCGTATCGATGGTGATGACGATGGTTGGCGTTTGCGTCACGGTGCCATCAGTATCGGTGACAGAGGCATGGAAGCTGTAAGTCCCGTCCGCCAGCGCAGTGGGTGTGAAACTCCACTGTCCATCCGCACCCGCCACCACACTGCCAATTTCTGTCGTGCCGTTGTAGAGGGTGATCAGTGCTCCGGCAATGGCCAGCCCACTCAGCGTTGGCGTGCTGTCATGGGTGCTGGCGCCATTAGTCAGCTGCACCAGAGTGCTGCCGGTATCGTCGGTAATTTCCAGTGAGGTGGTGGCTGGAGGCAGCCCAGCCTGCACATTAAAATCAAACGCATCAGAAACCGAGCTGACATTGCCGGCTGCATCGGTCTGCGTCACGGTCAGACTGTGCGCACCGTTGCTCAGCGCTGGCGTAGTGAAGCTCCAGGTGCCATTGCTGCCGACCACCGCCGTGCCAATCAGGGTATTGTTGTCATAAACGCTGATCACCGCACCCACTTCACCATTTCCGGTCAGGGTTGGTGTGCTGTCATCGGTCGTTCCGCCGCTAGTCACCGGTGTTGCAGTTCCGTCAGCATCCCCACTTAATGCCAGACCCGTGGC
>NZ_CAJCKS010000377.1:0-638 GCF_903970985.1 Pantoea sp. ME81
CCCAGGTCGTCTGATAACTGTCAATATTCAGTCGCGCGTATTCATAGCGTACGCCACCGCTGAGCTTTACTGACTCTACCGGGGAATACTCAAGCTGCAGGAACGGGGACAGGTCGGTATAGTTAATTTCAGGTACGTAAGTCCGCCCCGTTGACCATAAATCCTGCTTGGAATTGTCAAAAAGCGTATCAAATCCTACCGTTGCCTTAAGGCGATCGTCCCAGAAATCATCTTTTGTCAGCGCAATTTTGGTGCCGTATTTGTTGGTAAAGGCGCGGCTCTGATCGTATAAGGTGCCGATGGGCGCAATGGCCGGATCCTGGAAAGAAGAAGAGTTTGTCGCGCCGAAAAGTGCTTCGTAGCGCTGGTAATAGGCGAGCGCAGTGAGCTTCATACCCGCCAGATTATAGTTATCGTAGGTGGTACCCACCGTCCAGACATCGTTGTGCGGCGCGCTGCCTTCCGGCCTGCCTTTGACTGAGGTGGTCAGTCTGCCGGCATCGAGATCGCCGGTCACGCTGATGTAGTTGTCTTTGTTTTTCAGCCGGTAGCGGTTAAGACTCAGCTGTATGCGCTGGTCGTTATCCAGCCAGTAACCGACCTTCGCCAGCATGTCCCATGCGCGTGAGTCCATCAGG
>NZ_CAJCKS010000378.1:0-364 GCF_903970985.1 Pantoea sp. ME81
CAGTGCGATGTTGCAAGCATTTCAGCAAGGTATCGGAAATCGCCTGCTTGCGTGCCGCCTGTTCTGGCGTGGCAGTGGATTCGGTCCACGGTTGAGTCATCAGGATGGTGCGGATAAAGCTGCGTTGGCACAGTATCAACAACTGACCACTGCGATGCAGGCGGATGATGCGCCAATGCTCGAAGCGGGTACGGCAGAACGGGAGCTACGCTGGTAGGCGAAGAGGGTACGGTGCAGGCCAGTGCGATGTTGCAAGCATTTCAGCAAGGTATCGGAAATCGCCTGCTTGCGTGCCGCCTGTTCTGGCGTGGCAGTGGATTCGGTCCACGGTTGAGTCATCAGGATGGTGCGGATAAAGCTGCGT
>NZ_CAJCKS010000379.1:0-363 GCF_903970985.1 Pantoea sp. ME81
CTGCGCGAGCGCGCGCATCTTTACCGCCAGACCGCGCACCATGAAGTGAATGCCATGCAGGCGCCAGAACAGGTTGTTGATCAAATTCTGCAATCCCTCTCGCTCGCCCGCGCCAGCTAACCCCTACACCGGGACGTCCACTCTTTCCCTACACGCCGTCCTTCCGACCTGTCTGCCCGAAGCCGCACAGCGCCCGACGCTAACCGGTCGTCCGATTGCCGAGGAGATGAGCGATATTCTGCGCGAGCGCGCGCATCTTTACCGCCAGACCGCGCACCATGAAGTGAATGCCATGCAGGCGCCAGAACAGGTTGTTGATCAAATTCTGCAATCCCTCTCGCTCGCCCGCGCCAGCTAACCCCT
>NZ_CAJCKS010000380.1:0-301 GCF_903970985.1 Pantoea sp. ME81
GCCAATCAATCCACCCAAAATGCCGGCGAGCGCAATACGGATCAACATGTCTGTTAGCATGATTCCTCCTTATGCATTGATAAATAGGATTGTTTCGGTGAAAAAAGGCTGATCAGGTCCAATCAGGATAATTCTGCTTGCAAAAGGCGATAAAAAAATTTGTAAAAAGCTGTGTCGCCAATCAATCCACCCAAAATGCCGGCGAGCGCAATACGGATCAACATGTCTGTTAGCATGATTCCTCCTTATGCATTGATAAATAGGATTGTTTCGGTGAAAAAAGGCTGATCAGGTCCAATCA
>NZ_CAJCKS010000381.1:0-255 GCF_903970985.1 Pantoea sp. ME81
AATCTTCTCACCTGAATCACTAAGAGCTTTATATCCCTGGCGGGATTCCCGAGCGGCCAAAGGGAGCAGACTGTAAATCTGCCGTCATCGACTTCGAAGGTTCGAATCCTTCTCCCGCCACCATCTGAATAATCTTCTCACCTGAATCACTAAGAGCTTTATATCCCTGGCGGGATTCCCGAGCGGCCAAAGGGAGCAGACTGTAAATCTGCCGTCATCGACTTCGAAGGTTCGAATCCTTCTCCCGCCACCATC
>NZ_CAJCKS010000382.1:0-227 GCF_903970985.1 Pantoea sp. ME81
TTGGCTGGGGTGCAGGGATTCGAACCCCGGAATGCTGGTATCAGAAACCAGAGCCTTACCGCTTGGCGACACCCCAATAATGCGTTTTCAAATTGTCTTTAATTGGCTGGGGTGCAGGGATTCGAACCCCGGAATGCTGGTATCAGAAACCAGAGCCTTACCGCTTGGCGACACCCCAATAATGCGTTTTCAAATTGTCTTTAATTGGCTGGGGTGCAGGGATTCGA
>NZ_CAJCKS010000383.1:0-211 GCF_903970985.1 Pantoea sp. ME81
CAATGGGCCTTTGAACATGGTGTTGAGTTGCGCTTAATCCAGCCGGGCAAGCCAACGCAGAACGGATTTATTGAGAGTTTCAATGGCCGCTTTCGGGATGAATGCCTGAATGAGCACTGGTTCAGCGATATTCTACATGCCCGGGAAATCATTAATGACTGGCGGCAGGATTATAACGAGTGTCGACCACATTCATCACTGAATTACCTGA
>NZ_CAJCKS010000384.1:0-207 GCF_903970985.1 Pantoea sp. ME81
TGTAAAACGTCATAATGAATTTCATTATGTGTTCACTCGTGAGACTTGATATTTTTTACGTCCGGAGACGCTGATATCAATCCTGCGAGTGCCCACACAGATTGTCTGATAAATTGTTAAAGAGCGGTGCAATCAGCGCCTTAAGCTGCTGTTGCGAGGTGGCGTATATTACGCTTTCCTCCTTCAGAGTCAAACACTTTTTTCAGC
>NZ_CAJCKS010000385.1:0-202 GCF_903970985.1 Pantoea sp. ME81
ACACAGATTGTCTGATAAATTGTTAAAGAGCGGTGCAATCAGCGCCTTAAGCTGCTGTTGCGAGGTGGCGTATATTACGCTTTCCTCCTTCAGAGTCAAACACTTTTTTCAGCGTTTTTCTCCGGCGGGATGAATTTCTTCACTCCCTGCTGAGCCGCCTGCGTTGCCGCTTTGCCGTCTCAGTGGTGGCGCATTATAGGGA
>NZ_CAJCKS010000386.1:0-160 GCF_903970985.1 Pantoea sp. ME81
TGCAGACGTAAAAAAACCCTGAACTTTCGTTCAGGGTTTCTTCACTTGTTTGATGCCTGGCAGTTCCCTACTCTCGCATGGGGAGGCCCCACACTACCATCGGCGCTACGGCGTTTCACTTCTGAGTTCGGCATGGGGTCAGGTGGGACCACCGCGCTAC
>NZ_CAJCKS010000387.1:0-137 GCF_903970985.1 Pantoea sp. ME81
CTGCGAGTGCCCACACAGATTGTCTGATAAATTGTTAAAGAGCGGTGCAATCAGCGCCTTAAGCTGCTGTTGCGAGGTGGCGTATATTACGCTTTCCTCCTTCAGAGTCAAACACTTTTTTCAGCGTTTTTCTCCGG
>NZ_CAJCKS010000388.1:0-127 GCF_903970985.1 Pantoea sp. ME81
GGCCTAATGCCGATCAGTTAAGGATCAGTTGAACGATCCAGTGGCTGTGTAAGAATCCGGAAACGCTTCGTTTCCGGATTTTTTTATGCAGCTCAGTCAGGCCCTTGATATCGTCTCTCGTTACGAT
>NZ_CAJCKS010000389.1:0-127 GCF_903970985.1 Pantoea sp. ME81
TTTGCCTGGCGGCTTTAGCGCGGTGGTCCCACCTGACCCCATGCCGAACTCAGAAGTGAAACGCCGTAGCGCCGATGGTAGTGTGGGGCCTCCCCATGCGAGAGTAGGGAACTGCCAGGCATCAAAT
>NZ_CAJCKS010000390.1:0-126 GCF_903970985.1 Pantoea sp. ME81
GGGGGGGGGGGGGGGGGGGGGGGGGGGGGGGGGGGGGGGGGGGGGGGGGGGGGGGGGGGGGGGGGGGGGGGGGGGGGGGGGGGGGGGGGGGGGGGGGGGGGGGGGGGGGGGGGGGGGGGGGGGGGG